>DMBA01000106.1 GCA_003446315.1 Ruminococcus sp.
AAACAGCCGCATTGCTGACAGCATCTGTCCTTGGATGGAGCGCTGTGGGCATTCCCGCATCAGCCGTAAATTTCCAGACAGACTGAGCAGCCCTTCGGGGCTGCTCAGCTTGTAGATAAAGTGTCTCCGACGGATTATAAATGAGGGCTCCGCCCTCAAACTCCTGCTTAAGGGCTATTAGCCCTTAAGAATCCCATTTTTGAGCCACAGAACAAAAGTGCGTATTTACTATCTTTTTACTATAACGGGATTCCAAAGGGACAATGTCCCTTTGGCGGGTTTGGGCAGAGCCCATTATTGATTATCGCGAAGCGATACCTTTTTCGACAGACTGTGCAGCCCTTCGAGGCTGCTGTTTTTTTTCGTAAGCACAAATCGCAAAACAAATATGTCCTTGATATGAACATTCACTTAATTTTGGAAAGCAAGGCTTGTTTTTCTTACATGTTTGATATATAATATATACAAGAATTGAGGTGATATGGTGGATTATACAATCAGTATCACAAATAAATGTAATCTGAATTGCAGTTATTGCTACGAAAAACATCTGCACACATCATTCGGCTGCATCTCGCCGGAAATGATGAAACAGGTCACCGATTTTATGAACCGCCGCCGCGATGCCGGTACGGTTTATCTGTTCGGCGGAGAACCGCTGCTCTATCAAGACAAAGTGACGTATTTCTGCGAGCATCTGCACGCAAAGGAAATCGTCATTACTACAAACGGTACGCTTCTGGATGAGCCGTTTATCAAATGGTGCGCTGAAAAGGGCATCATCATCAATATGTCGCATGACGGCGCAGACTGCTCCGAACGCGGTGCAGACCGTGATCTGCTGGATGCAAAACTGAAGCTGCTGCTGCAATATCAGCCGGATACACTCGTGCAGCTTGTCTACACGGAAAAGACGCTTCCGCACCTGTACGAACAGGTCATGCACCTGAAAAATCTGGGCGTGAAAAAGGTTTCTGCGGCGATGAATGCGTTTCTTATGCCGGAAGATCCCGACAGCTTCGGGGAACTGCTGCGGGAACAATGGCATCAAATCTCAAAGATACCGCATCTCTTTCTCTATGAGCTTGCAGTCAAAATGAAATCCATCCGGACGCATACGCCGAGCACCTGTGCACTTTGTAAAAAGAAACTGTTCATCAACTGGGACGGTCAGTTTTACCCCTGTATGCAGTTTCAGAACATACCGGAATTTCGCTGCGGCAGTATCGCGGCGGGCATTGAAGCGGAAAAAGCGCGGAAAGCCCACCCCGATTACGGCATGAGAGCCGAACGCTGCGAGGGCTGCGAAATCGCAGAATACTGCCGGAACTCCTGCGCCTGCAAAAAAATGGCGACCACCGGAACACTGCGCAATATTTCCGATGCTGCCTGCCTTGAAGAACAAGTTCATATTCTCACGGCACTTGAAATACTGAAAAAAGGAGGAATCCAATCATGAGAAAATTCACAAAAGAAATCACCGCACTGTTTGCATCCGCAGCAATCGGTGCATCTGCATGTTCCGGTACGGTCTCCGCATCGGAACAGCCGGTACTGCCGGACGAACCCGCCGCATGCTCTGAAGACTATCCACCTTTTGCGGGCGGTGTTTGGGGCATAGATCAGCCGGATTCTGATGATCTTCTTCAGACAGCAGACGAACCGATACCCGCTGATGCGTATCCGGACGCGGCTGATATTCCCCCGCTGGGCGGCGCTCTTGCTCCGGCGGACGGCGACCTCAACGGCGACTTCATCCTTGATGAGACAGATATGGATTTGTTTCAGAAATGGCTTTTGCATCCATCTGATTCTGATATACCGTCAGAATACGATCTGATCTCGCACAATGATTTCAACTATGACGGCATTCTCAATGCAGTCGATCTGACAATGATGAAACAGCATGCAATGGCATATCAGAAAACAGATCAAATCCACACAGAGAAAGGGATCACGGTATTTTCACCGGCAAACTCCAAAACTGCTGTCAAAAATTATCTGTATCAAATTTACGGTTCCGAATTGCGCGTTGACTACCCGATCGCCTGCTTCAATGTCACCCCGCTCGCGGTCACGCAGCAGTACGGCTTCCGCATTTTCTATGACGATAACCGGATGCCCTACGGTTTCCATTGCTATGCGCTCGAATATGAGGGCAAAACATACCGCCTCGACTTTGACCTGAAATACACGATGCTCTCATCCTTTGCGGTTGCCGACCTCAATCAGGACGGGAAGATTGAGATCTATTATACTGTTTTCCGCTATACGGATAAAGACAATAAACTGCGGCCTGATCAGAAAATCGCATACTTCGATACGGCAACGCTGACCGTTCATCAATTTGATTATAAAGGTGATGATTACGGGAATCCGCTTTCGCAGGAAAACCCGCTCCTGACGCTCCAAAACGGCAGTCTTGAAATCGTGCAAACAACCACAGAACTCGAAACAACAACGACAGTCCGCACATACGGGCGTATCTGTGAAATCGGTCAACTCTCTGCTGATGACGGTGAAATCGGAATCACTTATTATCCGCAGTATGACGAAATGTACCATGATGTCAAGGAACTCGATGACTGATGCCGCAGTTCTCTCTTGCAGATAATAGAAATGTCCCTTTGGCGGGTTTGGGCGGAGCCCAATATGAATCATCGCGCAGCGATACCTTTCTCGACAAACTGAGGGCTGAGAACCATTTCGGTTTTCAGCCCTCGTCTTATTTATGATGCGCCGTCAGGGGTGCAGATTGATCTCGGAGCCGCCCCATTCCACAACGCTGAATCCCGTTCGCACAAAGGGTTCAAACGTCTGCGGCTCAATTTCTACAGCGTTTTCCATCGGCATATACGCCATGAAAACACGGCAGATACTGTCCGGAGCCGGCGTGATATGCAGCTTGGCAGAATCGGTATAGGCTTCTCCCTGAAATGCAATGAGATTATAGGGATTGCGCTCCATGCGCGGCAGCCAGTAAACGATAAACTCATTCATCTCGTTTTCATTGAGCCCCATTTGCGTGAGTGCCTCTTTGAGGAAAGACTCGGTGTCCTTGCCGGCAATGCAGAAGCCCTTTGAAAAATCAAATGCTGTATGGGCGTTGGTGCTGTCCCAGAACAAATATCTGTGATGTGTGCCGTCTGCTTTATTGAGCAGGGAGCCGTCCGGATATGCGGTCACATCCCAGCCGTCCTGATATTTCGGATAGGTCGTTGCAAGCTCTGAGGTCGTCAGCTCCAGCTCAATATGAACATCGGTTTCCTGTTCCGGATAGAGATAGATCACCGGCTTTCTGTAATCGAAACTGTTGAAGTCAATATTCATCTCATCGCCGGCTTTGGTGTGTACTCTGAACCAGCCGTGTATGTCATCTTTTTCTGCATAGATCCATTCATCGTTACCGTCATTGCAGCCCTTTTCATAGAACCAGTCGTACAGTTCAAATGTCTCAATGACAGGGTAATCTGAACTCGGCCCTGCGTACAAATTCGTATCATCGCCGCAGAGTGCAAACATCGCGCCGGCATATTCCATTTCGTTCGTCGGCTTCACGATCTCCTTATGATTCCGGATCAGCGCACGTTTCATCAGCGTGAGGTCAGCGGCAGTGAGTTTGTCGTCCAGATCATAATCAGCCGCGCCCCAGTTGTAAACAGAAACGTCCTCGTCACCGTGCAGCAGCTTTTGCAGTGTCTCTGCGTCTTTTTCCGAAAATTCACCGTCACCGTTGATATTGCCGCTTACAGTGATCTTCGTGCGGAAAATCAGATCCATCGAGCCGTTGTCATAGCACTTCACTTCCGGCTGATCGTCACACAGGAACTGAAAAACATCAGCGCTTCTATAGAGACTCGCAAGATCGGTTTTGTAAACAGCGGGGTTGGTTTCGAGATAATAGAGCGGGCCGGTCATGATCCAGCCGCCCGGCACATCCGGTTTCTTGAAGCGAATATCCGTTCCGAAGCCCCATGTATGGTTGACCAGCAGTTCACTGGGAATCAGTTCGCCGGTATCTTTGTCATAAAGCGTGATTCTGGTTTCATTTGCACCCAGTTCAGCCGGCGCTTTTTTCTTCAAACGGAACACAACATCCGCAGAGCCGTTGTGAAACCGCTGCACCGCCGTATCCAGATCAACCGGTCTTTCGGGTAAGACATAGCCTTCCGGAATATCTTTTTCCATCAGACCGAATGAGAATACATCCGCATCAAAGAATCCGGCAATATTCTCGAACACAGCGGGATTCGTTTCAAACTCGTAAATCGGGCCGGTGCTCATCGGGCCTTCCGCTTCGTGGAATTCAATATTCGTCCACATCATCGGCATCGCGCCCGCCGGCAGCGGGATCGGTTCTCCGGTGTCATAGTCCGCAATTGTCGCATGCATCTGACCGGGAAGCAGAACAGTCTGCGCATCATTATAAACTACGCAGTTTGCGACTCTGGATCGGGCACTCTTTTTTCCGGTTTCATCAATCAGATTATATGTCATCTCGATCTTGTCATAGCCGTCCTTGATCGCCTGAAACGCATAGACCGTGCGCTCCTCACCGCCGTCCACCGGTTCTTCCGTGACAAAACTGCAATCGCTTGTGACCGGATATGCAAAGCACCCGCTGCCCCCGTCTGACAGTTCCCAGTCGCTTGACGGTACGCCGTTGGTGGCAGTTGTGGGAATCACGACATAATTATCATAGACCACTACGTCGTGACGGATCGTAAGCAAGCGGTATTCCTCTGCGGAATCCGGCATCCATCTGTATATATCCGTTTCCGCTGCCTGCAAGCTGTCATCAATGGAAAACGTATAGGTTTTCGGCGGCATCATCGGCATCGTCAGCGGATCTGCTACCGGATCATTGATCAGATATCTGGTATCCGCAAAGAAGATTTCCAGATCACCCGCTTTGACAGGCTGATAGACGATCACCTCAAAATTATACATGCTGCCGGTTTTGGTGTAGAGATCCTGTTTCAGGCGCTTTGCCGTTTCGCCTGTTTCTGTGACCGTGTAATCTGAGGGGGTCTCTTTGAACACCATGCAGATCAAGCCGTCTTCAATATGAGAAGCGCCGTAGGTATTGCAGAAGTCAATTGCGGAAGCGTAGTCGTTCGGGATCCAATCCGGAAGCGCAATCGCAGCCGGATCGGCAGCCTGAACAGTTGGCAGCGGCATTGCAGATGTGAGCATCATCGCGGTTATGAGCAGTGCCAATCGTTTCTTTTTCATTTTGAATCCTCCATTCCGTAAAAAAGTTTGCAGTTTATTTGTATCCGGACAAACCCCGGTACGATCCGGAAAGAAACGCCGGGATCTGTTTTCATTATAAACAACCAAGGACTTGTTGTCAACCGGGTTTGCGGTAAGTTGCGTTTTTTTGAGGGTAAGCTGCACAGAAAGCCTGCTGTTCGGTTTTTTTTCCGTTTAAGACTGTGTCTGATTCTGTACGGTTTCCTCATGATGATACCGTTTCTTGAGCTGCTGATTCATCAGCGCTGTATGCTTTCTGTCGATCAGATAATGCACAAAAGCGGTAAAGAGATAAATGAACACGACTGCAAAGAAGGTCAGCAGCACCGAAAGCGGTGTGATCCTGCACCAGCCGAACATATGCAGCAGCAGCAGCGTCAGACCGAAGATCAGCAGAAAATGGATCATCCACAGAACGCACGATAAACCGGCACTTTTATTATCCAGACAAAGCAGCACGGCAGTCGGCAGCGCGGTAATCAGTCCGCTGAGCAGGATCTCCCACAGCACCATGCTGTCCAGCGGATTTCCGGAAACACTCAGATAAATGGCTGCTGCGATCAGAACCGCCGTTGTAATATCCACAAAATAATGCAAAAAAGAAATCAGAAATTCCTTTATCATCATTCGTCCTCCTCAAAACCGAGCTTTGCTTTCAGATTCCGTACATATTGTCTGGAAATGATGATTCTCTCACCGTTTTGCAGATGTGCTTCCAGTTTTCCGCTGAATACGGGTGAAAGATACTCGATTTTTTCCATATTGACGATCATCGACTTTGAACATCGGATAAAATCCATTGAAGCAAACATGGATTCCAGCTCATAGAGCTTATATTTGACCTCGTAGACATCCGAATAGCAATAAGCAAAAACCCGGTTCTCATTCGATTCAAAATAAAAAACATCCTGATAATGCAGGCGTGTGATTTTATCCTCCTGATACCCCGTCAGTTCTGTCTGTGCATTCTGAAAAGACAGCAGCATCGAGATCAATCGCTGATCCGGCGACGCGCATCTGAGGATCACGACATCTTCCTCATCCGGCTGCGGGGTTTCGATTATAATTTTCATGATTGTTCTCCGATTGGCATAATGACGTTCAAACGGTGTGTGTTCAGATCTCCAGCATGCCGCCGTGCGGAAGTTTATATACAGCGGCATGCGTTTTCATGATCTGCTCAAATTCTGATGTATCTATTTCTGAGCTGAAAGGCGGAAAAGTATCGTCATAATGGGTCAGCAAGACCGCTTTCGGCTTGAGCTGACGGTAAATATCCCATGCGATCCCGCAAAGATCCCGTGATCCCTGATAAGGGAAACATGCAAGGTCAGCACCGGTCGGATAGGCAATATCCGGTGCAAGTGCCAGACTGCCGAGGATCAGAATGCGCTTGCCGAATCCTTCAACAAGATAGCACATGGTTTCGTTTTTTTCGGGGCAGGATGCAAGTTTCATCAGTTTGCCGAGCATGCCTTTCCGATACTGCACTGCATGCCGGCTGCACATGACCTGCATCGAATAGCCGGCGCTGATATGAATATGTTTTCCCTGATATGCCGTGATCTGAAACGCACCGGCACGGAACACATCGCCTGCCCCGATCTGATGCAGATTTGTTTCCCCGACACCTTTCCGAAGCAGTGTCTGATACGGCGTTTTGGTGCAATGCACAATGGTTTTGTCATCTGCATCGCGCACAATCTCACTGATACTGCCGATATGATCGAAATGACCGTGTGAGATCAGAATATGACCGCAGTCTGCAAAAGTATGCGGTGCGACCCGGATCTGACTGTCCGGAAACGGATAAAACGGGTCGATCAGGAGCTGCGAACTGCCGGCTGCAATGCGCACAGAAGCCGTGCCGTACCATGTGATTTTGATTTTGTTTTCTGCCATATGCAACCAGCTCTTTCGATGGATATTTGCTTTGGGGATCCCTGATGCATCGCTGCGCCCATATATATATGATAGCATAAAACAGGAAGCATTGTCAATGCAACTTACCCGCTGAAAAATGCATCTTACCGCTTCATCCCGACCTGATAAAAAGCAAAAAGATCCCTCTGTCAAAGCGTCGTCTGACAGAGGGATCTCAGTCTGTCGAGAAACTTCCG
>DMBA01000036.1:0-21155 GCA_003446315.1 Ruminococcus sp.
CTGGAACTGCGCGGCATCGGCATTATCAATGTGCGCCGGCTGTTCGGTATGGGTGCTGTTAAATTGCAGCAGGAAATTGATATGATTATTGAGCTGGAACCGTGGGATTCCACAAAAACGTATGACCGCATGGGTGTGGATGAGCAGTATGCCAATATTCTGGGTGTCAAGGTGCCCTCTATGACCATTCCGGTCAAGCCCGGCAGAAATACGGCGGTCATCATGGAAGTTGCTGCAATGAACAGCCGTCAGAAGAAGATGGGCTATAATGCAACGGCGGAACTGCTCCAGCGGCTTGGCTATGAAAGTATGCCGGGACAGGAAATTGTAAAGGATTTTGATGCATTTTGATGAAAAAGGATAATCTGAACGGTGTGCAGATCCGTGCGGATCTGCATACGCATACGGTCGCTTCCACGCATGCTTATTCCACTGTGACGGAGATGGCGCGTGCGGCTGCGGAAACCGGTCTGCGTCTGCTCGGCATCACCGATCACGGGCCGGGTTCGCCGGATGCACCGCATGTCTGGCATTTCCATAATTATAAGATCCTGCCGCGTGCGATCGACGGCGTTTGGCTGCTCAAAGGCGTGGAAGCGAATATTATGGATGAATTCGGCACGCTGGATATGGATGCGCATGAACTCTCTTTTTGTGAGTGGGTGATCGCTTCTTATCATACGTCCTGTGTGTCGTTTGAACGCACACCTGCGCTCGTTTCACAGGGATATCGCAAAATCTGTGAGAATCCGGATGTGGATGTGATCGGACACCCGACAACGGCAATGTTTCCGTTTGATTATGAGCCGGTCCTGAAATGCTTTAAGGAAGCCGGAAAACTCGTTGAGATCAACGAAAGCTCGCTGCAATGGAAACAGGGCGCTTTGGAAAATGCGAAAACGGTGTATGCAATCTGTAAAAAATATGAGATCCCGATCGTTTTGAATACCGATGCGCATTATGCCGGCCTTGTCGGAAAAACCCCGATCGCAATGCAGCTTCTGCGGGATCTGGATTTCCCGGCGCATCTGATCGTGAATCTGGAAGCCGAACGCATCATGGAAATGGCATCTAAAAAACGAGGGATCGTTTTTGCGGAATCTCCGCAGGCAGCAGTTACAGTGAAGCGGTTGGAAACAACCTGAAATACAGAATCAGAACAATCAGAAAGGATTTCGCATGATGAACCTGAATGAATTGACAGCAGTTTGTGCGGAAGCAGGTGCAGCAGCGGAACAGAGCGTTTCACTTGCTGATCTCACAACATTTAAGATCGGCGGCGCATGCAGGGCGCTTGTTACCGTCCCGACGGCAAAAGCCTGTCAGAAGATCGTTGGCTATCTGCGCAAACAGCAGATCCCGTTCAGCCTGATCGGACGCGGCAGCAATCTGCTTTGTCCGGATGAGGGCTATGACGGTGTGATCCTGAAACTCGGCGGCGCACTTGCCGCAGAGCCGGAATTGCAAAACGGTCTTGTGGTCTGCGGTGCCGGAACTGCGCTGAAAACACTCTGCTTATTCGCTTGCAATCACAGCCTGACCGGACTGGAATTTGCTTACGGCATCCCCGGAACAGTCGGCGGCGCGGTGTTTATGAATGCCGGTGCTTACGGCGGCGAAATATCGCAGGTACTGGAATCAGTTCAGGTGCTGGATGACGCAGGCAATCTGCGGGAACTGCCGGCATCGGCGCTTGCACTCGGCTATCGGCACAGCGTTTTTATGGAGCAGGATTGGCTCATTTTGTCCGCTTCGGTGAAGCTGGAAGAAGGCTGTCAGGATGCCGTCCGTGCACAGATGCAGGATCTGATCGGACGCAGAAAAGAAAAGCAGCCGCTGGAATTTCCAAGCGCAGGCAGTACCTTTAAGCGTCCGGAAGGCAGCTATGCTTCTAAACTGATCGACGAATGCGGATTAAAAGGGCTGCGCGTCGGAGATGCACAGGTCAGCGAGAAGCATGCCGGTTTTGTCATCAATCGCGGGCAGGCAACATTTGCTGATGTCATGGCATTGTGCGCAAAAGTGCAGGAAATCGTTTTGGCTCAGACCGGTTATCGGCTGGAATTGGAGCCGGAAATTTTGCGCACGGAGAAATAAGCACATCGAGGAACAAAATACATGATGGAATTGGTCTTGGTGACAGGCATGGCAGGTGCCGGAAAAACCAGTGCACTGGCGGCATTGGAAGATATCGGATATTATGCGGTGGATAATCTGCCGCTTGATATGCTTGCACCGTATTTGCAGTATTGCCGTGAAAAGGGCGGCAGATATTCCCGAACAGCAGCAGTCATTGATTTGCGCTCGTGTCACCGGTATTCTGAACTTGTCGAAGAATACCGGAATCTGCGGGAAAAATATCAGGGTGAAATCAAATTCCAGATGCTCTGCATGGAAGCATCGGTGGAGACACTCCTGAAACGCTATCGGACATCCCGCCGCGGACATCCGGTTGCGGTGCAGAAGTTTGAAGGCGATCTGGAGAATGCGATCCGGTTTGAAGAGGAGCAGCTCCCGATCATCCGCGCAACAGCAGATTGTACGATTGATTCTTCTTTGCTTACAGCGGCACAATTGAAAGAACAGGTGCGATCGCATTTTCTGCCGCGCCTGACCGATGCGATGCCGATTCAGGTGATGAGCTTCGGGTTCAAATACGGCGCACCGCTGGAAGCGGATCTGGTGTTTGATATGCGCTGCCTGCCGAATCCGTTTTATGTGGATTATCTGCGGGAACATACAGGCGTTGAGAAATGCGTGCAGAATTATGTGATGGATGCACCGGAATCAAAGGAGTATTTCCGGAAAGTGACGGATCTGCTTCGCTTTTTGATCCCGCTGTATATCAGTGAGGGCAGGGCACAGCTTGTGGTCGCGTTTGGATGCACCGGCGGTCAGCACCGTTCGGTGACGTTTGCAGAGCTGGTATCTGCCGAATTGAAACAGGCTGATATGCATGTCATCACACATCATCGGGATTATAAAAAGAACCGTTCAAACGGTACATAAGAAGGCCGAGAAAAGATCTTATGCAGGAAAATCAAGTTTTATATCAGAAATTGATCCGGCAGCTTGCATCGGTTTCCGCCGATGTGGAGCTGCATATTTTTGACACCGTGACCTCTACCAATGATCTTTTGCGTGAGGCTGCGGAACAAGGTGCGCCCGCATTTACGGTTTTTGCAGCACAGCAGCAAACTGCCGGAAAAGGACGGCAGGGGAGACAGTTTTTTTCTCCGCCGCAGACAGGACTCTATCTGAGTATGCTGTTTCGGCCGCAGAGCACCCCGGCACAGGCACTCGCTTTGACCCCGATGGCTGCCGCTGCCGCAGCAGATGCCATTGAACAGGCTGCCGGTGAAAATGTGCAGATCAAATGGGTCAATGATCTGCTCCTTCATGGAAAGAAAATATGCGGAATCCTCGCAGAATCAAAATATTCAGCGAATCATACTTTGGATTATGTGATCGTTGGCATCGGCATCAATTTGCTGCCGCCGCCGGATGGTTTTCCGCCGGAATTGCAGAATATTGCAGGCGCTGTGTTTCCGGAATCTGCGGATGCCGATGCAGCGTTCGTGCAGACCGCTGCGGCATTGATCGCTGCGCTGATACGCGAATATCAATTGCTGCCGGAAAAGCATTATCTCAATGGCTATCGGCAGCGGCTTTGCGTGCTGAATCGTCCAATCACCGTTTGTGAGAACGGGCAGGAGCGTGATGCAACTGCAGTTGCTGTCGATGATGATCTGCGGCTGCTGGTGCGATATGCAAATGGGGAAGAACAATGGCGTTCTACCGGCGAGATCCGGATCAGACTTTGAATATGGCAGCAAAAACAATCCATTCCCCCTATGCAATAAGCAATATTTCATTCAAAAAATGGGCTGGTGTACCAAGACGAATGGTGCAGCAGCCTTCTTTTTTCAGCTATTGAATATTTGATTGGTATTAGTTTTTATGTCGTTTTTCTGTGTACCGTTGGTTCAGTCGTGATCGGCTTGCAGGGCGATTTTACGCTGGAAGAACGGCTGCGTTTTGTTCTGTTGATGTTTATCGGCATCAATGCAATATTGGCTTTGGCAGCCTTTATTATCCTGTATCGGAAAAAGGACTCGAAAACGAAAGCAACATGGCTGAAACAATCGTCATTTCTGACAATATGATAAAAAAGAGAAGACTGCGTAACCACATCGGTTACGCAGTCTTCGGCGTTTAAGGTTTTTGCATTCCATCAGGTCAGTAGGAATATAGGTATTGACATATTCCTTTTTCATACGACATTGGCTTTATTCAGCGCGTTCTGCGCCTGAAACAGCATCGACATAAAAATCTGTTAAGCTGTCCGGCGATTCTATATAAAGCTGGAGATTTTCTGCGCCGTCCGGAATCGGATAAGCAAGATTCTCCAAAGTGATCCATTCGCCGCTTGGTGCAGTTGCAAGTGCAACTTCATCATACTTTTCGCCGTCCATATTATATTGCATCGTCATTTTCATGGTGACTTCTTCGCCGCTGTTCTGCATGACCTGCGCCTTGAAATGATATGCTTCGCCGGGATGGTAGGTATCGCCGCTGAGCATGATGGTCGCGCCGTTCCAGTTATCGGTTCTGCCGCTGACAAACAGCGATTGTGCACCTTCAGCAGCATTTTCACTGTCTACGCTGACAATAGAGCCGCCGCGCGGAATCCATCCTTCGGTGCCGTTTTCAAATCCGATCTCAAAATATCCGGCTTCTTCCGGTGTATCACTGGTCGTTTCGGAGAGCTTCTTGATCGCTTCTTCGTCAATTTCAAGCTGGATGTCGTCTGCTTCGGCGTATGTGCCGTCAATATGCAGATCGTTTTTGTAGATTGTTGCTTTGCCTTTTGACTGATAGCCCTCAATAGTCAGCGCAACTTCGTACATTTTTCCAAGCTCCAGACCACATTGTTTCCATGCGTCAAAATGCTTGGAAACCGGAATGGATCCTTCGATTTTGGTGCCGTCACCCTGCGGCTTGACCTGACGTACACTCCAGTATTGGTCAAATGTCTGCGTGTCATCAATGGAAGGCTGTTCATAGCGGGTCGTTTTATAAATGTCATAAGTTTCGCCGTCGATTGTGACCGTTGCGATGGAGAACGGTGCCCCGGGCGGTCTCCAGGAGCCCCATGATTCAATGATATAGTATTCGATCAGAGGCTCTCTTGTCCAGCCGTAAACACACATATAGGAATTGCCTTCCGGCTGATAATCTACGCCGTAATCAACGGTGATATTCCCCATTTCCTGATAGGTCTGGGTGCAGTCGAATTTTTGTCCGCGCCGGAACAATGCATTGTTGATGTTGCTCCATTCGCAGGAAAATGTACCGCCGCCCGGTTCAACCTGAAATGTGGTGTCGCCTTCATCCTTCCACAATTCGTAGTCATAGCCGTCCGCCGTTCCGGTGATGTTTTCTGTGAAGATCTGTGTTTCGCCGGCAGGCTCTGACGTTTGTTCTGTGCTGCTTTCCGCTTCGGATGCTGCCGTGCTGCTGCCGGAATCACCGCAGCCTGCACAGCTTAACATGCACAATGCAGCCGTCAGGAGCGCGAGCGTTTGGGTCTTCCTGTGTTCCATTTGTATTCTCTGCCTCACTTTCGATCGGATTTTTGAAATTGCACACCCAGCAGGATGCAATTTGATTTTACCATATATGCAGAAAAATACAAGTGCTTTTTTGCGGAAACCTGCTCGTTTTTTGCTTTTCTTGCGGTTACCTGCGTGCGGTACCTTTATGAGGACGCAATATATGATGATTCGCCTCAAATTTGTTTCAAAATACTCAGATCCACCGCATTCAGTTTGCCGTTTTGATCGAGATCAGCAGCTTTTGCATCGGAGAATTGTGTATCGGGGTATCCCAGCAGCCATTTTTGCAGTGCTGCTGCATCTGCTGCATTGCATATGCCGTCTGCATTGAGATCGCCGCGTACTGCCGGAAAGAATGCTGCACCGAGATCATTTTGTACGCTGTTGATGTCCGTAAGCGGAACGGAGCGTGTGCCGTCAAAATAGTACAAATCGTATGCGCCGTTTTGTGTGCTGCTGTACAGCATTCCGCCATTGACCGGGCATGCATCGGAGCTGTCCCATTCGGCAGAATCAAACGGCATCGGCTGCATTGTGCTGCCGTCATATCGGATGATCTGATCGCAGCGATTCTCGGCGCTGTACCATTTTGTGAAATAAATGCAATCATTTGCTGCAATCGGATAATAAGCTGTTACGTTGTTTTCACGGAAAATTGTTTCTTGGTTGCCGGATACGGGAGCCATGCGGCAAATAGAACCGATTCCGTTTTGATATTCTGCATAATACAAAAATGATCCGTCCGGTGAGAAGCACGGCATGGCTTGTTCAGCGGGATCATCGGTCAGCATTGTGACCGCACCGGATGCAGGATCCAGCATCGCAAGATCATACACAAAATCACCTGCACCCTGATCCCAATGACCGCGTTTGAACACGATTTTTGTTCCATCCGGAGACCATTTCGGGTCTTCGTTCCGATAGCCGCTGTCCGGTGTCAGATTGGTGACCGTTCCGCTGTCATACAAGAAAATATCCCCTTCATCCGCTGTTTCATTCAGTGCCATGAACACGATCTTGTCCGGCGTTTTGCCGAAACTGCCGTTCATCGCATGGAGAAAATTGCCGCGGATCTCCTGCACGGTACCCTCCGGTGTACGGAGCAGAAGCTGACTGTCCAGCGCTGCATAACTGCTGTAGCGATGCCATAACAGCCAGCCTTCCGGCAGGATCGGTGCCGGCTCTGCCCAGCCGTGTTCCGGATCGCTTTCATGCTGCGGGGTATCACCGGCTTCGTGGAACGGGGTGATCTTTGCATAGTCGATCTCAAATACGGCGGTATCAAAATCCGGGGTGCCTGCCCAGTTTTTCGGGAACCATAGACCAAGCCAGAATCTGCCTGCATTTGTCGGGATAAATGTTGTTGCGGTGTAGGTCAGAACGCCATCAAAATAGTAGTCAACACGCGCTTTTTCGGTATCGCTCCCAGTATGCCAGTCAAAGCGGTAAGTATGGAATGCACCGTCTGCCTGTGCACCGCAGTCCACGGATTCCGTATGATAATCATCTTCCGTTTGCCATGTCGTGCAGAGCGCATGACTGAGACTGAAATCATTGTCCGGATTGCGTCCTGGGAATTCAATATCAATCTCATGATTTGTGATTTGCAGTGTGTCACCGCTGTAATCTTCTTCATATTCAAATGTCCACATTGCCGAACAGCATCCCAGTTCCGGTGCGATTTTTGCGCGGATCTCATAGCTGCCGGAACCAAAATAGTCTTTTGTTGCGATTGCTGCACCGCATCGTTTTCCGTCTTCACGGCGGCTTCCATCCCGATTGATGCCGCGCACTGCACCTTCATAGCGGTTTCCGTATCCGGTCAGGATCAAATTGCCGTTTGCGACGGTCACGTTCTCTGCCAGTACACCGCCATTGTAATCGACGGTTCTGCCGTTTTCTGTGATTGTTCCGCCCCAGTTTTTTTCTGCGATCAGCCACTTGCCTGTATCAAGCTGCAAACCGCTGAAATCATCAAAAAATGTATCAGACGGTGCTGCGAATGCCTGCGGCGGAACGGCGTATCCATAAAGCAGGATTGCTGCGAGGATTGCGATCCCGCGGAATCTGTGCTGTTTCATGCGCTTACTCCGATCTCCGGTCAAACGGTTTCTGCATCCGGACGGATGCCATTATACTCCAGACTCATCATGGTCAGATCATCAAACTGCTCTGCTTCTTTTACAAATTCCTGAACTGCATCCCGCACATTGGAAAGCAATTCCTGCGGTGCTGCATCCGGTTGTTGATTCAGTGCAGCCAGCATATTTTCAATTCCGAACATTTCATTGTCCGCATTTGTTGCTTCCGGCACACCGTCTGTATAAAGGAACAGCCGGTCACCGGGTGTAAATTGCAGCGTGTATTCTTTATATCGGATGCCTTCCATGCCGCCGACGGCAAAGCTGTGCTTGTCTTTATAAAGCTCAAATGTGCCGTCTTTGCGTTTCAGCACCGGATATTCATGACCTGCATTTGCACAGGTGAGTTTGCCGGTCGGGATCTCCAGAATGCCGACCCAGACGGTCACAAACATTTCGACCTGATTGTTGGAACAAAGAGCTTCATTTGTTTTGGTGAGGATCTCCGCAGGTGTGCTGCCCAGCATTGCGCAGCTTTGCAGGATCGTTTTGGAGATCATCATGAACAGTGCTGCCGGAATGCCCTTTCCGGAGACATCTGCCATGACCAGACAAAGATGATCTTCGTCGATCAGGAAGAAATCATAAAAATCGCCGCCGACTTCCCGCGCCGGTTCCATCACTGCAAATATATCAAATTCATGCCGTTCCGGATAAGGCGGGAAAATATGCGGCAGCATGGATGCCTGAATTTTTGTTGCAAGAGAAAGTTCTGTGCTGATGCGTTCTTTTTCTGCTGTAATCTTCATCAGGTCAGCACCGTATGCTTTCAGGGAATGTTCCATATCTGCCATTGTGTGCACAAGTTCTTCCAGCTCATCGCCGGTGTGGATATCCAGATTGGCAAAATGATCGGTGTTTTCCGAGCGTTTCTGATCTGCAAA
Organism: Ruminococcus sp.; assembly: GCA_003446315.1. GTDB lineage: Bacteria > Bacillota > Clostridia > Oscillospirales > Ruminococcaceae > Firm-04. The sequence goes on from DMBA01000036.1 coordinate 8,644, forward strand.
ACGCTGCGATGCCTCTGCGATCAGATTGATCGGGCGTACCAGTCTGTGCTGGATGCGTTTGCTCTGCCGCCATGCGATCAGAACCGTCAGCAGAATGATTGCAAGCGAGAATTTCCACACAAACCCTTCCATGCCATCCAGCAGATTTTTCAGTGAAACATCGACAAGGATGAATGCGACCGGTTCATCTTGCTCGTTCCGGATCGGGACACCGACCGTGCAAAGCAGACCGTATTTTTCTGTCCATCCGATGTCATAGCGCGTTTCATCATCGCTGCTGTTCAGAAAGCGCAGCATACCTTTTTCATCGACCGGTTCCCAGTCACCCGGCAGCAGACGATCCGATTCGTTCTGATCGGGATCCATGATGTACACCATGGCATTGGTATCTTTGTCATACATGGCAACGTAAAGGTCATAGATTTCCTTATGATAACCAAGCGTGCCGCCAAGCATATGGAACAGAACGTCATATGTGCCGTTCTTCCGGGTCGTGTCTGCATCGGCAAAATAGCTGCGGTATGTTTCTGTCCCGACTTCCGCAAGCTGCTCTTTGCTGAGACTGCGGTAGATCGACATGACTTGTTCGGCATATGAAACCGTATCTGTTCCGTGCTCGACTGACAGCTTTGTCTGCCGTGCAATACCGTCTGCAAGGCTGATATACTGTCTGGTCAGTGTGATCGCATAAAAACAAAGCGTGAAAAGGAGCGTTACAACACCGAACACAATACAGCTAAATACAGTTGAATGCACGGTTTTGGCAGAAAGGGAATGCTTCTTTTTCTGTTTCATGTTGTAAGCCCCTTCTCAATTGTGAGAATATTGCTTCCGTTTACATATTCATACCGGATGTGATCCATCGTTTTTTTGACCAGAAAGATGCCGAGTCCGCCGATTTCCCGGTCATTCGTTTTCAATGTGATATCCGGATCTGCTTTTTTCAGCGGATCATAAGGGATGCCGTGATCTATAAATGTGATGCGTACCACAGAGCCGTCCGGCTGAACATCTATCCGCAGACATGCAGGCCCTGTTTCCGGATGGTAGGCGTAAGTTGCGATATTGACAAAGATCTCCTCTACTGCAAGATCAATTTGCATTCGGATCTTCGGGGAACAGTCGGTTTTTTCCAATGCGGAATCGACAAATTGCAGCACAGTGTCCAGATTGTCTGTCAGTGCTTCGATATCAAGCTCTTTCATATGCATTCCTCTCTGAGGTTTATTCAATTGTCAGAATTTCCGTAAAACCGGTGACTTCAAATATTTCCATCAGGTCAGCATTCGCATGAACGATCTTCATTTTGCCCTGCCGGTTCATTTGTTTCTGTGAGATCAGCAGGATGCGGAGTCCGGCGGAAGAAATATAAGAAACCTGTTCAAGATCAAAGATCAGTTCTTTGATCCCTTCCAGCTCCGCGGTGATGACCTGTCCGAGTTCGGGGGCAGTTTTGGTATCTATTCTGCCTTCAATCGTTAATGTCAGCTTATTCGCCTGCTTGTCCTGAATGATTTTCATGATTTGCTTTCCTTTCATTACCCGTTATCTGATTTATCCCATGCGTGACTTTCATAGAAAGACTCAATGATCTCCCGATCCAGTTTGCCGTGCGCTGCCATATCCCGCAGAATGCTGAATGCACGTTCCGGCTGGATCGGCGGTTTATAGGGTCTGTCTTCTGCGGTCAGTGCATCGTAGATATCTATGATTGTCAGCAGCCGCGTTTCCCATGGAATATCTGCGGCGGTCAGATGATCCGGATAGCCGGAACCGTCCAGCATTTCGTGATGTCCGGCAGCCCATTTGGGTACTGTTCTGTAATCGCCGCGAAATTCGACCTTGGAAAGCAGTTTTTTTGTATATGACACATGCTCCTCGATCATTTTGCGCTCTTTCGGGGTCAGTGTACCGCGCTGTATGGTGATGAATTCCAATTCCTGATCCGTCAGCAGCGGATGCACACTGCCGTCTGCGGCGGGGCAGGGGATGGATGCTGCTGCATGCAGTTGTTCTATGACGGATGTATCCAGATATGGTGCGCGATTGGCTGTGCAGATCAGTGCTTCTGCTTCTGCAAGCTGTTTTGTTTGTTCCTCCAATGCTGCTTGCTGTTCCGGATGCGAGAGCATCCCGATTTTCAGCAGCAGCTTCGCCGTTTCAATACGGTGCATGACATCTTTTTCCCGATCGCCGAGACGGGTCGGTTTATCCATGATCTCTTTCGGAACAAGCAGTTTTCCGATGTCATGCAGCCAGATGCTCATGAGAAAGGGTGCCGTATTTTCGGCAGTGTAATCGGTCAATCTGTCTTGTTCTGCAAGCCATTCCAGATATTTGGCGGCATACCGCACCATGCTCTTTGTGTGAGTGGCATTATAAGTGGATTTTTTTTCGATCGCTGTGACCATGACTTCCACAAATGAATTCATCAGGTCAAGCACCTGACCGGCAAGACGTTTGTTTTCAATGAATAGCATCGTCGCTTCTGTGATGTCGGTGATTTGTGCAATGACACCGGTTATTTTGCCGCTGCTGTGCAGCAGATCGGTGGTCACACGAAGATAGAGCGTATTATGATTATAGAAATACGGAACGGTTTTGATGCTTCTTTGTTTGGTGTGAACTGCCACAAGGATGCTTTCAAAAAGCTGGTCATTGTTATCTGTGCAGTGCATCATAAATGCGATGCTTTTCCCGTTGAATGCAGATGCCGGAAGTCCGAGCATTTTTTCGGCTGCGTGATTGTGCAATTTGATCTCACCGTCAAATCCGATCACGAGAATGCCGTCTGACATGTCACTCAGGATGTCGTCGATCAATGTGTGTTCGTTATATTCTATCATACATACGCCGCCTGTTTATTTGTTTGTATGATGGATCAGTTTTTCGATCACAACGGTTGTGGAGTCGTTTTCCAGCCAGACTTTGACTTCATCCGAGAGCTTTGCAATGATGGATTTTTCCAGCTCATCCCATTCTTCATGCTGCGCTTCCTTCTGTTCGGAAAGATTTTGCCGATAGATCTGAAGTGACCAGTAATTGCTGTCCGGTGAACGGAATCCGTAGTTTCCGACATCATTTACAGTATCGCACATTTGCTGGAGATACTGTGCATCAGCTTCCGACGGCATTTGCAGGCTGCGGCGCAGCATTTCCCGGATCTTTCCCAGAATGCCTTTGGCACTTTCATTTTTGCCGGTGGACGCAACGGAAAGGATCTGTGCTTCCTGTTCCATGTTTGCGAGCTTTTTGGCAGAGAGACAGATCCGGCACAAGATGCCATCCGGCGTTTTTTCGCTTTCCAGCCAGAAACTGCCGCTGAATGAATCGAATATGCCGTGAATCATGCTGATGGTTTCTTCCGTCAGCAAACGCAGATGCATTGCGCTTTTGCCGGTTATTTCATGATAAGCTGCAAATTTTTCTGCGGCTTCCATTGCCGCATCTCTGCCGGAAAGGTCTCCGCAGAGTGTGATGACATCTGTTTTCATACAGCACCTCTTATTCCACGGTCAGGATATCGGAGAATCCTGTGATTTCGAAGATCTCTCTGACATCTTCGCAGCAGCCGGTCACGCGCACGCTGCCCGGTTTTGGCAGTTCTTTCTGTGCATAGAGCAATACGCGGAGTCCTGCTGAGGAGATATACTGCAATGCAGTGAAATCAAAAACAAGCTGCTGCACATCATCAAGCGATTCATGCACAAGTTTTTCCAGATCGGGAGATGTTTGGGAATCCAGCCGACCTTCTACTGCAATGGTCAGTTTGTCCGCTGAACGGATCGTATTGATTCTCATGAAGATCACCTTTCTATTTCATTTTGTTATGCAAGTCGATGTGTTTTGTATATCCATCTAGCTATACTATTTTATTATATCACGAATTGTGAGTCTTGTCAATCATTGCTTCCGGATACCCGGCAATTTTTATGCCGGACAGCGTTTTGGGGTCTGTTTTGCGATTATCAGCAAGAAACGGCTGATTTCCTGTGAAAACAAGGCACTTTTGTTCCGGCATGACAATGTGTCTGAAAGAAAACGCAAAGCTGCTGTGCGGATCGTCTTTTCGTGAAATGATTCGGTTGATCTGTGTGAAAATAATTAGAACGATTTTTTAATGATCGCATCGAAATTGAGCACAAACCGATTGGGTCATATATGTGATTGCCGTCCCTTTTCGTTTTGGCGGATGCTTTTTGCAAAATGACTTGCATTTCCGGCAGATATGCGTTACAATATAGATACCGGCTTCCAATCTCGTTTCAGGAGATGAACAGGAAACCGGGCATAAAGTGCTTCGTTTGTGTGACGGAGCAGGGATCATGATAACAGACATTTTGTAAATCAGAATATCAGGGAGAAATGAAAATGAAAATCCTCAATTTACATGGCTTTCTGGGCGCTGCCGATAACAAAAACTATCAGGCGCTGTGCAGTCTGATCGCAGCGGAACAGATCATTTCGCCGAAATTGGATTATATGACAAATGCACCGGAGGAGATTCTTGCAGCGCTTTCTGCGGTTGTTGATGCAGATGATTTTGTGTTTGTCGGACAGAGTATCGGCGGATGGTATGCAGATCAACTCAGCCGGCAGTATCATCTGCCTTGTATTCTCACGAATCCGTGCTATTATCCGCATGAACTGGAACTGATCGCGCAATCCGGCATCCCGCTGTCGTTTCTGGCGCAATATGCGGCGCTGTCGGCGCATGACCGGAATGCATGTGCCTATGTGCTTTGCAGCGATGCCGATACCCTGATTCCGGATAATATTGCAAATTGCACGGCGCTTGCACAGAAGGTCAGCACGGTCAGCGGCAGTCACAGCACCATAAAGGATCTGCCGACGCATCTGCATGAGATGCTGGCACAAATCGGTGCGGCTGAACATTAAGTGTTCGTCAATATCACTAACTTTTTTTGTTTTGAGGAAAATATTCTACATATATTCTATGCGATTTTCCTTGACTTTGCCGCAGTAATCCTGTATAATGGGAATAGCCGAACGTTTTTGCATGTGAGCAAAGGAAGGTGTGTATCATGAAAAGATTGTGCTCGATCCTGACCGGTATCGTTTTATCTATGCAAATGATATCTGCTGTTTCACGCTATACATATGCTGAAAGTGACACCCCAAAAAAGCAGGTTTTCACGGTCAGTCCTTCGGAATTGACAATGATTGAAGGAGAAACCTGCAAGCTGTCTGTAACGGTTGATCCCGAATTTGCGGATCAATCATCCGTTTATCTGCATTCGTGTGAGTATAAAACAATTGTCTCACATGATGGTACTGTGACTGCATACAGTTGTGGAGAAGATGAAATTATGGTTGAGGTTTCTGTTCCGGACGACAGTTCCGATACAGGAAATCGCATATATTACCAGGAAGTAAAGATTCAGGTGCAGCGGGATGAAACACTCCCTGCGGAAACCCGTGCTGAGTTGGACAGATTGCAAAATCATTCCCCATACGGCGAATTTCAGCGAAGATGCCTGGAACTGCTCGGCATTCTGGATGAAAATGCGCCGCGTATTACGGCAGAACAGATCAATGAAATCCTGCAAAACACCGCAACGACGGAAGAAATGATTGCAAAAATCAATGCAGTACACAGCTATCCGGATTACATCTGGCACGGCGATCCCGGAGATATGATTTACTGGCTCGATGAAAAAGGAAACGATAAGCTCTGTATCTCAGGCCAATCAATGTTTTTCAGAACGAAAATCTATGATGACGGAACTTATAAAGAGGAAACAGCGCTATACCCGCCCGAAATTGATTTCGGTACAATTACCGGGCCTATGGACGGTGCAGATCGGACATACATCTTATATAATCAGCTTCCGTATGATGATATCAATCCGGTTCACGGCGATGCAAACCATGACGGCGTATTTAATATGGCTGATATTGTCACACTGCAAAAATGGCTGATGAATGTTCCGGAAACAAAGATGTTCAATTGGAAAATGGCAGATTTCAATCAAGATGAAAAGCTGAATGCGATTGACCTGACACTGATGAAACGGGCATTGATCGTTTCATCAGCGGTTCCTGCACGCTGGAACTGATCCGGTATACAAAAAGGGTTGTAAGCCAAACGACTTACAACCCTTTTCATATTTATGGTTCGGAAACGAACATGTCAGTCATTTGCGATGATCGCCCGGATCGCATCTGCATCCAGCAGATCGAGGCAGCCGTCCTGATTCAGATCGGCTGCTGCAAATGCAGAATCGCTCATCAGCATGCCGGGGCATTCTGTGATCCAGCGGATCAGGGTCAGATAATCATTGTTGTTCACGATGCCGTCGCCGGTGATGTCGCCCATGCAGTCTGTCTGCGGATCCGGTATAGCCACGCATATGCCGGTTCTCAGCATAAACGAATAGGATTCGCAGTCCTTATCGCAGTAGAATGTTCTGGTTGTGCAGAGTTCTGCGAGCAGTTCTTCTGTGTATCCTGCCACAGGAATATTTGTATCTGTTTCCGGATCATATACTGTTTCCGGAAGCTGAATGCCGATATTTTCGCCATCATACCGATTCAGATATGCTTTGCCTTCACGGATCAAATATTCGCTTTCCGCAGCCTGAATCGTATGGGTCAGCACATCATCCAGATATACAGTGAGCGTATAAGGCACGTCATTGCAGACGTTCAGATGATCTCCGACTGCAATGAACCAAAGCGTTTCGCCTTGCTTCAGTTCGATCGTGCTGCGTTCCGGCGGGAGAAGTGCCATATCCGGATCATAAGCAAAAACATTGATGCCGGAGAATTTGGGATCCGGTCTTTCAAAGCTGTATTGTCCGTCTTTCGGTGCACAGAAACGGAAGCGCTGCATATCGCCGGGCATGGGAATGGTTGCTGTTACTGTACGCCCCGGCTTCAAATCCTTCATCTCTGTATCTGCTTCAAATGCTGCGGGATCCGGTTCCGGTGCGAGATAGTAGTGGAAATTAAGGGAACCAATGCTGTTTTCGGTACCGATCAGTGAGATGCAAGCATGTCCCGGTTCATTGTTTCCGCCGTAGCAGAGAATATTGTAGTCAACGCCTTCTGTGAGGACATCATCGCCGTTCTTTACGCGGATCGCAGGCATGGTATTGCCCTGTGTGAACATGCTCTGCGTATCGCCTTCAACGGTGCATGCAGTCAGGTCGATATAATCGGAAAGAAGTGTATAGTGGATCGGATCCGTTCGTGTGGGATCATTCCATGACGCATAGACCAGATATGTCCGTCCGGGTGTGACATCCATGAAGTCATAGAGATAGGATTGTCCGTCCAGAATGAGGATTTCTTTTTGCAGTTCCGGATCAATGATCGTCAGGGATGCAAGCTGGTTTTCATTCATGCTGATGCCGTAATGTGCCTGATCCGGAATCCATTCTGCGCTGAATGAAGTATCGTTTTCAAGTGTGCCGTTGCCGGTTTTCAATTCCGGCAGGTTAGATTGTTCATCCGCCTTTACGATCACGCAGAATGTGCGTTCGCCGCTGAAATTGCCGATGCCGTACAGCGTCATATGATAGAAACCGCATTCTTTGATCGGCTTATTCGGCAGCAGGATCATATAGTCCTGACCTTGTTTCAGTGTTTCGCCCTGATAGGTCAGTGTGATCTCCGGTTTCAGTTCTTCGCCGGTATATTGCAGGATATTTGCATGCAATTCTGCATGTTCAATCCCGATCATGGTTTGCTTCATGGTTTCCACAACGAATTCTGTTTCTTTGTCAAATTGTGCGATAAAGAAGCGGTAAGTTCCGGCTTCCAGTTCCAGCGTCGGGTCTGTTTCTGTGCCGAAAGCAAAATGAACTGCCACCCAGTCTTTCTTGATTTTGTCGTACCGGAATACAGAATAGATATAGGAACTGTCGGGATCGGGCGAATTTGTTTTCCGCAGCCGGCACTGATAGCCGTTTGTTGCGTGCAGTTCGAAGCATTTGCTGTATTGATCCAGTTTGAACGGTTTGTCCATGTGAATCGTTTCGGGGGCATAAGGGCCGGTTGTCAGTGCCGGCAATTGGATGTAGTATCTGACCTGGAAAGTACCATAATACGCTCCGATACCGTGAACGAGTGCAATGACTGGCTGCTGAGTTTCAAAAGCAGAAGGAACGCAGTCATTATTCGCGCAGATCTCATAATCTTTGCCCTGTACCAGTTTTGTATCTCCGATCTTGAGCGAAGTGACAGGAATTTGCGGTTTTCCGTTGTAGTAGATGAGCATCCGGTCCTCAAACGTGCAATATCCCAGATATTTGCTGCGATCTACCGCACGCGCAGTAAGGACATACATGCCTTCCGGGATGGTGACGGAATCGCTTTGGTTTTCTAATGTGATATAAAAATCATTTCCGCTGATCTCGGCGGAGCTATATACTTTTTCATTGAAAAGGAAGCTGCCGGCATCGTTGACAGATGAGTCGGAGGCGAATTGACCCAGGGAGAATTCTTCCAATTCATCCATGTCATAATTGTAAACATGGATCACAGGCATGGTTTCTTCGTCATCGGGTAATTTTTTTCCGGAAGAAAAAGCCTTTCGGTATGCATCGGAATAACCCGCCATTACCACAAATTCTTCCTTGGTGAGAGCAGGATTTGTCACATGATAGGTGATCTTCTGACCGGGGAGAAGCTCCGGCACATTGCAAGTTTCGCCAAATGTGTATTCTTCTTCAATCGTTTCCGGTTTCGGTTTGCCGATTAGCTGACAGGATTTTGTTCCGCGGTATTTTCCCATTCCGAATACGATCAGCCAAACCGTATCATCTTCCTCTGCATATACGGCTTTATAATCAATATTTGCTCTGAGGATGGAGTTTTTTCCTTCAAAATAAACGGGGATCTCATTGGGATCAGGCAGTTCTGATTTTGATGTAAATTTCTGCCTGACTGTGATGTCCAGAAGATTATTGGTCGGTTTTTCCTTTGAGATCCGTACACCGCTGGCATAGGCTGGAATGGAACCGGAGCAGTGGGCAGAAATCTGTGCCACGATTTTATAAGATTTGCCGGCTTCCATTGCGATGGGGGACTCGCGCGGAATGTCGCTGTAATTCCATTCTCTTATGGATGCAAGCAGCTCATTTTGGTCGTTGAAAACCTTTGTAATTACCGAAGCGTCTTCCGGAAGAATATAGTATTCTCCGTCTTCCTCGGGGGTGAAGATGCAGCTTGCGGTGCCGTTGAGTGCGTAGTCATCATCATCGAGTTGCGTTAGTTCCCCGATCTGATTCCAGTCCAGCACAAAAACGCTGTCGGATGAAATGGATGAGACCGGTTCCATTGCCTGGATCGTGATATCCAGCGTTTTGGATGTCAGGATATTGCCTGCATGATCCACGAGATCTGCCCGCAGTGTGACGGTTCCGGGCGCAGTGGTATTGAGCAGAAGCGTTTCACCGTCTGTATCCAGAAGGAAGGGTTCTGCCGGCGCTTCATATCCGGGCAGATAATTTGTTTTCACTGCGGTAAACACGACTTTACTGTTTGCAGCAAGTGCATAGCAGTCATTGAGCGAAACGTCTGTATTTTGCATGCAGGAATCGAACCCGTCCGGAATATAGATATCCGGTGTCATGTAATAATCGACATGGGCAGTTCTTGCAAATGTGCTCATCGGAGAATCTGCCGGTGCGGCGATGATCATTCCTTCACTGTTAGAATTCAGCGGGTTCTTTTGTCCGTGTGCAACATGGTCGCCGAAGATGTATGTAATATGACCATTGTTCGTACTTGCATCCAAAGCATCCATTTCCAGTATTTCTGCGCTGTCAAGATAGATTCGTTTGCTTTGGGTGAACGCAAATGCATGTTGCGGGATCTCTTTCAGAGCCGGAAGATGGATTTCATCGGCTTGGAAATTCATGAAGGAGAGCCGTTTCACTTGCGTCAGTGAATCAAATGTGACACAATTGAAATGCTGCGACTCAAAACCAATGAGTGATGAATCTCCGATTGAAATGAGCTTAGAGAAATCAATGCTGCATTGTGACAGTATGTGTGTGTTGCCGAAGGTATTGATATACAACGCAGAATCGCCCAGCGTGGTTACACCGGGTGCATCCAGTGTTGTAAGTTTTTTGCAGTCGTAAAAGACATAATCCGGCAGAACCGTGATGCTTTCCGGAAGCACGGCTTTGGTCAGATATTCACAGCCGAAAAACGAGAAACTATCCAGTGTTTTCAAATGGGGGAATACTGCACTGCAAATGCCGCTGTCTGAAAATGCAGAATTGTGGATTGTTTCGATCAGGTTGTTTTCGCCGAAAGGATCGGTGCCCGGTTTGAGTGCTTCCGAAAAAGCCGTGTTTCCGATGGTTTTCAGAGCCGGCATATCCAGTTGGGTGAGCTGATTATCATTTTTGAAAGCAAAGTCCGCGATGCTTTCTGTTCCTGTTGCAGTTACGGATCTCAGATTTGTGCAGGATTGAAATGCACTTTCACCGATTTTCACAACGCTGTCCGGCAAAACGATGCTGTTCAGATTTGTGTCATCCCGGAAAACGCCTTCTCCGATTTCGGTGATCTCACCCGGTGCAAAGTAATCGTTCAGATTCAGATTTGTTTCATAGCCGTCATAATGCAGCAGAACGCCGTCTTTTGCGGAGAACATCCGATCACCCAGCGTTTGATCGCCGATCATATACAGATAATGGAACGGATCGCTGATGTATTTTCCGACCGCCACGACTGCCTGGATAACGGTTGTATCCGTGATTTCGATCGGGGCGGTATATTGGATCCAGTTTTCCGGTGTCGGTTCGGAACCGTCCAGTGTATAGTATAAGTGATCTGCGTATTTTTCAGGGAACGAAACTGTGACAGGTTCCTCATATTTTCCGGGATCCGGATTGGGCACAGGCGGATCTGTTACGAACTCATAATGCCAGTGTCCGCGTGCACTTCGTTTGCCGTCTTTCACGGTGATCGCATAAAGATCGGTGATATTGTCGATCAGGATCGCCTCACCCTGATACAGAATACCGGAATCTGCTTCCGGCAGCGTGCCGTCGGTTGTATAGCGGATCTCAGAATCCGGTTCGGCGGCGGAGAGCGTTACCGTGAATACATCTTTATATTTGCCAGATTTCACAGATGCTTCCGGATGCGGCAGATCAGAGCTGTTGAAATCCAGATTTGCGATATTGACCAGACCCCAGCCGTATTTTTCATCAAATCCGGTTTCGCCGAGGTCGATCGCGCCTGCTTTCAGGCACTCATATACCTCATCGCGTGAAAAATCGTTCCGGACAGAGAGAATATCTGCTGCACAGCCGGCAACATGCGGGCATGCCATACTGGTGCCGCTGAGTGCAGCAACGCTGTCGGGCGATTCGGTCGCAGCACTGTAAATGACATCGCCCGGCGCAGCAAAGTCGATCAGTGCGCCGTAATTGCTGAATGCAGAAAGCCAATAAGGTGCTTTTCGATTTCGTTCATCATTCGTTTGTGTATCCCGGAAATTGTAGAGACTGTAATCAATGTAATGGTCACAGACGGAAGAAACCGTAATCACATCCGGAATATTGGCAGGATTGTCGTATTTTGCGTTATGAGAATCATTTCCGGCTGCTACAATACAAACAGTATCTTTTTCGAGCATGACACGCATGCCTTCTTCTAACAGAGGAGATACGCCAAGACCGCCGAAACTCATGCTTGCGATATCTGCATCCTGTTCCGCAGCATAATGCATTGCACAGTAGATCCCAAGCTCCGTGCCGTAACCCTGTGCATTCAGAACTTTAAGCGGCAGGATCTTGACATTTTCCGGTGACATGCCGCAGATAATGCCGGAACAATGGGTGCCGTGTCCGTTCAGATCCTCATAGCTGCCGTTGCTTTCATCAACGAATGATGCGCCGCCTTCTGCGATCCGGTTTTCGAACCAGTGATGTTCCGGATAGATACCGGTGTCGATGACAGCAACTTTGACTTCCGGCGCAGAAGCGCCGATCTCAGCGTATTGTGTCAGGAAGCTGTCCGCGCCGACCGCGCTCCAGCCCCAGTTATCGGTCGGAAACGGATAGCTGCCGGAAGACGATGGATCCGCCGTGATATGATAAACACGGTTCGGTTCTGCAAAGATAACGGTTTCATCTGCCTGATATGCCTGATATGCTGCATATGCATCTGCTGCCGTCGGGTACTGCAAAACATGCAGATCATTCCATTCGTCTGCGATCTCCGATCCGCCGAATGTATCAGACAATTCCGCAGCTTTGACGATGAGCGTACCGGAACGAAACGGATCACTGACATAGATCCCGGTTTCTGTTTCGCAGGTTTCCAGTCCGATCAGCGGGGCTGCCTCTTCCAGCGTGAGATATTCTTTGTCTGTTTTTTCGCCGGAACGGACTGTTTCTGAGGCTTTGATCTGAAGGGAACCGTCAACCACGCGGAAGCCGGAAAACTGTTCTCCGAAAACGGCTTCCCCGTCCCGAAGGAGCTGCCTGTCGGTTTTGCTGTAGCAAAGCGTACCGAAAGTG
>DMBA01000036.1:21279-26538 GCA_003446315.1 Ruminococcus sp.
CATTTTGTGTGCAGACCGGATAATGACCGAGTGATGCACTGCTCAGAATGACCGCTGCAAGAAAAGCGGTCGTGCATTTTGAGAGGAAATGCATTGTGACACCTCCAATGAAAAATATTGTGTCCTGCGCCTATGTATTGACTTTAGAAGCAGCGGCATGCAGTTTCCGCGTCTTCATACTATTTATATCGTTTTCAGACAGCAAAGCGTTACATGTTTTGTGAGAAAAACAGAACATTACAGCAAATTTCCGGATCGGACGCTGCATTGACAGTCAAATTTGTCCGTGATATAATAATTGTCAGAAAAGACCGATCCGCTATGACAGGCTTATTCACGGCGTTTGTGGATAAGCCCTTTCTTCTGCCGGAACGGAAAGACATTTTTTCAGAAAGCTGTCAGAAAATGAATTTTCCCGCTGACTGTATGGAATGAAAGGAGTGAGACATATGACGGACAGCGAATTGCTTGCGCTGCTGCGCGATGACCCTGAACGCGGTCTTGCACAGATGATCGCACAATACGGCGGCTATGTATACACAATCGTGCGGAATAAGCTGAACGGTGCGGCATCGCAGGAAGATATGGAAGAAGCGGTCAGCGATGTGTTTGTGAAGACATGGCAGTGGCAGAAGGCACATCCGGATGAACCGGCACATCTGCGTGCACTGCTGGCTGTGATCGCAAAACGCCATGCGATCAACCGGTTCCATGCACTCACAAAACAGCCTGTCTGCGATCATTTTGAGATGCTGCCGGAAACTGCACAGGACGGTTCGCAGCCCGATGAAAGTGTGATCCTGATTCAGACGGTCAAAGATCTGGGCGAGCCGGACAGTGAGATCATTCTGCGGCGATATTATTTCGGACAATCCAGCAAGGAGATCGGTGCGGCACTGGGTCTTGCACCGAATACAGTCGATCAGAAACTATCTCGCGGCTTGAAAAAGCTGCGCAGGATCTGGAAGGGGGAGTAAATATGGAGAAGCGTTTTGAGAATCTGCATGTGCATGCACTGGATCTTGCAGATGCTGAATTGACGCATATTGCACAGACGGAGCAGCTTCCGGCAGAAGATACGGTGCGGCTGATTGCAAAAACGCTGAAAAAAGCAGATATTCCGCGGAAACAAACAGATTTCGGCTCAAAAACGCTGTTGAAAACAGCACCGCCGCGCAAACGCATTCGACTGTTTGGCGGATTGCTGGCTGCTGCTGTGGCGATCGGTGCGCTGGGCGTCGGTGTATCCGGATGGCTGACCTACAATAAGCCGATGATGGAAGGATATTTCGGGTTGGAAGGCGAGGCGCGTCTGGCAGCGATGAATCTGCCGGAACAGGAAAGCGTGATCTCTGAAAGCGGTGTGCGCGTTACGCCGGAAGCATTTTTATGGGACGATCATCGTGCGATTGCGCTGATAACCTTTGAATCGGCGGATGCATCCGATCCGATCGACTGGCTGAAACCGATGCATCAGGGTTCGATGGATCTGCTGTACTATAATTGCAGTGTGCTGGATGAGGACGGCAATGTACGCGGCGTGGAAGGGAATCCATTTACCGGTCACGGATCTGTAATGCCGATGAGTGAGCGCATTGCGTGGAAGAAATCGAACGAATGTGTGACCGCAGAGATCGAATTTGATGTGGAAGAAGGCTTTTCGGCAGATGTGCTGACACTGCAATTTCAAAGTGAAACATATGGCAGGATCAATGTGCCGGTGCAGGTCGGTGAAAAGCTGCCGACAAAGCAGTTTCAGACGGATGACGGCATGGAAATGTATCTGTCTCCGATCGGGTTCTGGGCAACCGGCATGATCGGGGCAGGTGGCGGCTGGGAAGAATTGAGGCTGCATCGGGCAGACGGCACAATATCCAATGTGTATCTGGAATCAATCGGCGGATATGGCAGCGGTTCGCCGGATGGATACCGGGCTGAAAGTATGGCGAAGGTATACGAGGTGACAGAAGGCATGACGTTTGAATACAGGCATCCGGAAACGTATACGGCATTTGTGAATGTGGAAGATATCACAGCGATCGACTGGTCTGATCGTCATTATGAGCCGGTGCCGGCGTATCCGGAGCAATCTGTTACGGAAGCAGAATAAAACTGTTTTATGATTTGTCATGATGCATATTTTCCGATAGATTCTTTATGAACAATAAGCAATGCCCGCCTGTTTGGTCAGACGGGCATTGTTTATTGTTTCGATTGCCGGAACTGCCGTGCGGTCATGCCGACTTTGTTCTTGAACTGCCGCATAAAATGTGATTCGTTGTGATAGCCGCACTGTTGAGCGATCTCCTGTATGCGAAGATCGGAAAATTCCAGAAGCTGCTTGGCTTTTGCAATGCGTGCTTCAATGACATCATCCATCAGATTGATGCCGGTAAGCTGCTTGTAAAGCCGGTGCAGGTGGCTCTTGCTGATACAGAGCCGCGCAGCAGCATCCGTGATATTCCAATCTTCCTGCGGTTTTTCCATGATTTCCTGCCGCAGCCGCCGGATCGCTGCATGAAGATCTAATCCGGCTGTTTCCGCCTGTTCATTCAGTGCGGTCGCTGCCTGTATGACCGCCTGTTCCGATTCGCGGAGTGAACGATCCGAAATACAGAAATTGTTTGTCACAAGCCGGATCGTGCCGTATAATTTTCCGAGCAGAGATTTCATTGCACGCTCGATTTTGTCGCAAAGTGCTTCTGCATCGACATCATTTTCCGCATACAGTATCGCAAGCACGGATTCATCTATCCGGACGGTCATAGCATTTTCAGCCGCAGCCTGACGCATTGCATTGGAGAGGGCAAGCAGCGGCTGAAAGGGGAGCAGCCCGCCGCCCTTTTGCCATGTCACCAGCAGAACAGCGGGGGTCTGTGCGTTTGTTCGCATTTCTGTCAGAATATCAGGCAGATGCTCAGCGAATCCGCGCCGGTTATAAAGCCCTGTTTCAGGATCGCGGACGGTCAGCAGTTCCATTTGTGTTTTGATGTATGCGCGGTGCATGATGTGCTGCAAATTGTCGAGTCCGTTGACAGCCGCAGCGCACCAGCTCAAATAAAAATCATCGGCGCAGATCTTTTCCGGTGCATCGTATGCGGTCGCAAGGAATCCGAAGATCTGTCCGCGGTTATGCAGAGAGGTGAGGAGCAGCAGTTTGGGTTCGTGCGGGATTTGCAGCGCAGGCAGAATATCGGCAGTCCGGAAAAGATACTGTTCCTTTATGACACTGCCGTGCCGTTTGGAAAGCGCATGCAGCATTCTTTGCGGATAGCCCTCTGTGCGGAAATGTTCCGGATGTTCCAGATCAAAGCACCAATCCTCACAGAGACAAATCTCGATCCATTCCCAGTCCGGCAGTACATGCCCGACCTGATCGACCGCATCGACCCATCCGTGCAGGCTGTTCTGATTGCGCATTTTGTTGATGAGATCGGAAGCATAAAACTGCTTGTGCCAGACGGTGTGCCGGATATGATGCCGGAAATAATGTTCGAGTACATAGGCATCAATGGTATTGGTACCGGTCTGTTCCGGTGTACAGCCGCAGCTCTCCCCAAAGCGGATCTCCTGTTCGCAATTCGGTTTCGGCAGAGTTTGTCCGGTCATCATGCCGCAGAGTGTCCGGACGGCATCTGCACCGAGCTGCAAATCCCGTCCGATCACGGTGGTGAGTTTGGGTCTTTGCATCCATGCATCGGCGCTGCCGTCAAATCCGGTCACGGCGACCTGTTCCGGCACAGTGATCCCGTTTTCGATCAGCGATTCACAGAGTGCAGCCGCCATACTGTCACTTGCGCAAACAATACCGTCCGGCATCGGGATTTTGCCTTCTGCGATCTGTCTGCCGATTTGCTGCGGGATTTCCCGCCAGAAATGCCCGTAGAAAATATCCTGTTCTGTCACGGGCAGACCGGATTCCTGCATTGCCTGCCGATAACCGGCAGTGCGTTCCTCTGAGGGACGATTGTGCGGAAAACCGGTGATACAATAGATCTTTTTGCAGCCGTGTACAGCGATCAGGTGTTTGGTCATGCGATACATCGCATCCTGCTGCTGCGGATAGATCGTTTGCAGCGGGGGACGCTCCTCACCGAGCACGAGACACGGGATCCGGCGCTGCACCAGTATATTCTGGATCTTTGCATTCAGCTCCTGATTATGAAAGCGGTCTGCGGCAAAGAGCACGCCGTCAAGACGGTGCACAGTCAGCAGCGTAAATATATTTTCAAGCCCGTTTGTATAGGTATCCTGCTGGAATTCCACCTGCGAATTATAGACACTGCAATATACGATCACATCATATCCGCATGCACGGGCTTCTGTATGGATGCCGCGCAGCAGCTCATAGTCCAGCGGATCCACGATCTCCGGCAGCAGGACACCGATTTTTCCGATGCTGCTCAATTATACCGCCCCCCTTCCGACTCTTTTTTTCAGTATAACACAGGAAACGGGATTTGTCAATCAGGCAGAATACATCATGCAAATGAGAGAATATGTGATTGAAAAGAAGTTCGTTTGCGGTTATAATGAAACCATGAAGTAATCAGATTCCGCGCATTTGCAGACTGCATCCCCTTCCGCAGACAGTCAATTGTGCGGCATCGGTTTACGGATCATCCGAGATATGGGGGAATGAAAATGAAGAAGAAAAAAATGCTCTCCGTTCTGCTGGCGGGCACACTGATTCTGACCGGTTTACAGGCAAATATGCCGGTCAGGGAAGCGGAAGCGGCAGCAGGAACGCGCGTTTCGGTGCACGATCCTTCTGTTGTAAAGGACGGCAATACTTATTATGTGTTCGGCTCGCATATTGAGGCGGCACGCTCGAACAATCTCCGTGACTGGCAGCGTTTTTCCAACGGTTATGCGCGGACAAACAATGTGGAATTCGGCAATCTCTCGCAGAATCTCGCAAAGGCATTTGCGTGGGCAGGCGAAGATCTGGAAGACTGTGCAGGCGGCTTTGCAGTCTGGGCACCGGATGTATTCTGGGATGCGGATTTTATCAATTCGGACGGTACAAAAGGTGCATATCTGATGTATTTTTGCACATCCTCGACCTATAAGCGGTCGGTGATTGCATTTGCTGCATCCAAAACGATCACGGGGCCTTACAACTTCGTGGATACGCTGATCTATTCCGGCTTCACAAGCAATGATTCGTGGGCGACAAGCAGCACCAAGCGCGTCAACCGCAAATATATCTCGACCAATATTCCGGAGCTTGAAAACAGCGGTCAGGTTTCGCACAAC
>DMBA01000003.1 GCA_003446315.1 Ruminococcus sp.
TTTGCTTCATGAATCGTTGCACGGCATGTCTGCGAAGCAATTACAGACGATGCATGGTTCGCGCAAAGAGCAGTACATACCCGTGCATGTGTACTGTCTTCCCGATTCCGCAAGCTGCATGTCCGATCTGCCGTTCCGGATTCTGATGACCGGCATCCGAATTCCTGTTGCATCAAAGCCCGAACCGGACAGTAAAGCAAGGATACAGCTATACAGTATCTTAATTCAATTATAGTAATTTTCCCTTGATTTGTCAAGTGGTAACAGCGAAACCGGCGTGCCCAAAATCACTTTTCGGAGATTCCGACAAACCACGCTCACTATTTTTGTACACATTGACTATTGTTAAATCAAACAAATGTCTGTGCGATTTTTCAGTTTTCTGACACAGTACACACACATCTTTCTGTTATGATAATTATATTCGGGTAATATTCGCAGATTCATGGATCGTATATGATTTGTTCATAGTTTATTCATATTTATTTGCGATAATAGAATCGTATTTGTCTGAGAAAGGGGCTTTGCTGACAAATGGTTGAGATTAAAAATCTTACAAAATTTTACGGCAGTCATCCGGCAGTGCAGGACATCTCCTTCACAGTCGGCGATCATGAAGTGCTGGGATTTCTGGGGCCGAACGGTGCCGGCAAATCGACCACGATGAACATGATTACAGGCTGTCTCCCGTCCACATCAGGTACCGTGCTTGTGGACGGCCACGACATTGCAAAGGAACCGCTGGAAGTCAAGAAGCTGATCGGGTATCTTCCGGAGCTTCCGCCGGTTTATCCGGAAATGCGTGTCCAGGATTATCTGATGTTTGTTGCCGGATTAAAACGGGTACCGCGCAATGAACGGAAGAAACAGGTTGACCGGGCAATGGAGCGTCTGCGCATCACAGATGTAAACAAACGCATCATCGGCAATCTGTCAAAAGGTTATCGGCAGCGTGTCGGATTTGCACAGGCGCTGCTGGGTTCACCGAAGTTTCTGATTCTGGATGAACCGACCGTCGGACTGGATCCGCGGCAGGTCATGGATGTGCGAAAGCTGATCCAGGAGCTTGCGCAGGATCATACGATCATTTTCTCCACGCATATTCTTGCCGAAGTGACCGCGGTCTGTGAGCGTGTCGTCATCATCAACAAAGGTCAGATCCGCGCAGTCGATACGATCAAGAATCTGGAAAACTCCGTTGACGGCAAACATACGCTCCGCATGAAGGTCGAGGGCGACATGACAAAGGTCACCGGTATTATAAATAGTATCGAAGGCGTGCTTGGGATCGACGAAGTCGAATTTGATTCCGTCGGGATCAATGCATTCACCGTTGCGGTCAAATCGGATGAAGTGCGCAAACCTCTGGTTGCAGCGCTGGTCGAGCAGGACTGCATGGTGCTGGAGATCACATCGCGTACATCGAGTCTGGAAGATGTCTTTGTCAGCCTGACCACCCCCGGCAACAGCCGTGAGGAGACTTTTGAAGCACTGGGCAAGGAAATGGATGCCAAACGTGCAGCGGAAGAAGCCGAAGAAACGGCAAAACCCGCAGAACCGGAAGAAAAGGGGGCTGATGACTGATGTTTTCACTATATAAAAAGGAAGTGCAGTCATATTTCTGCTCTCCGTTTGCTTATGTCATTTCGGCATTATTCCTGCTGGTATTCTCTCTGAGCTTTATCACCAGCATCTCGTCGATGAATTCCAACATCGTAAAATTCTCATTTTCCAATATTTTCTATAACAATTTCTTTTATTTCATTTTTATGATCCCGCTGCTGACGATGCGTACCTTTGCCGAGGAGCGCAAATCGCACACCGAAACGCTGTGGCTTTCTGCACCGATCACCATTCCGCAGGTTGTTTTTGCGAAGTATTTCGCAGTTGTGACGGTCTTCTGCGTGATGATGCTGCTTTCACTGACATTCCCGCTGGTCGCAGCATGGCACGGCTCCGTGATCGTTTCCAGCCTGCTCTGCGGCTATATCGGATTCTTCCTCTGGGGCTGTGTCTGTATCGCAGTAGGCATGCTGATGTCCGCGCTGACAGATTCCCCGATCCTTGCAGCGATCCTGGGTGAATTTTCGATGCTCGTGCTGATCTTCCTGGACAACTTCACAAAGACCGCATTTATTCAATCCATGCCGGCAGTATCGAAGGTATTGCTCTGGTTCTCAACGGAAGCCCGGTTCGGCGCATTCTCGCAGGGACTGTTCAGCCTCTCTGATCTGGTATTCTTTATCTCGCTGTCTCTGGTGGTACTGATCTGGACAATCATTGTCATTGAAAAGCGCCGCTGGAGCCGTGCATGATCGGAGGGAACACAATGAAAACAACATCTGTAAACAGCAAAAACAAGCGCTACACAGCCCTTGCATGGATCCTTGCAATTCTGGTCATTGCAGTTGCGATCCCGCTGAATCTGATTTTTGACCGGATGAATGTCAATTTTGACATGACCCCGAACAGCATGTATACGCTGACCAAAACCACACAGGATTATCTGAATGAACTGGATGCCCGCGGCGAAGTGGTCGATGTCTATTTTCTGGAGAAAATGGAAACGATCGAAAACGAGCTGGAGCTGCTTGCACTTTACCGCACTTTGCTTGCATATGACGAGCATCCCTGCTTCAATCTGATTGACTTTGATCCGGATACCGATCCGGAAACACTGCGCAAGATCAATCCGGATAACAGCTTCAATCTCTCGGATGATGACTTCCTGTTTGTCCACGGCGACCGCGTCAAGCGACTGCCGGCATCCCTGATGTATACTTATGATATGGGCAAGGACAGCGAAGGCAATCAGATCGTGCGGGATGCAGAATTCCGCGCAGAAAATTACTTCACCGGTTATATGAAATCCGTCATTGACGGCGAACTGCCGACGGTTTATTTCCTGACCGGACACGATGAAGTGCCGCTTTCGAAGATGTCGAAACTGCAGGCAAACCTGAAGAATTATAACTACGGCGCACAGGAGCTGAACCTGACGACCGCAGATGCCGTGCCGGAAGACTGCTGCATTCTGATTATCGCAGACCCGAAATATGACCTGACCGATGCTGAATATGAAAAGGTCTATGCATATACGCAGCTCGGCGGAAATATCAGCCTGCTGCTCGGCCCGAATCAGAACGAGGTCGCTTACAAGAATCTGGAAGCACTGACAGCCGGCTATTGCATCGGCTTCAATTATGACCGTGTATCGGAAACCGATCCGAACCGTCATTCGCATGAAGAAACATATGCCATGATGTGTGACATTATGCCGGCGAATCCGGAATCGGAAGAAGACCTGACAGCAGAACTTGTATCGGAAGAAAATTCCCTGCCGACCTACATGCCGTATTCCCGCAGCTTCTATGAGAACTTCGGCAGCAATTACACAGCCTGCTCCATTGATACCCTGATCCAGACCGCCACCACCGCGATCTCCGAACCATACGGCGGCAAAGATCTGGATCCGGTCAGCAAAGAGGGCATCAACCACAAGCTCTCGATGTACAGCATTGATACGCTGCGGAACAATTCCAAGCTGGTCGTCTTCGGCAGCGCGGACATCATTACAGATGAAGGCACCGGCGCAGCATATTATATCAACCCGCTTCAGCTTTTCCTGACATCCATCACATGGATGTACAATTCTGACGTAGACATGAACATTTCCAACAAAAAGCGCACCTATGATTCGCTGGATGTCAACAGTGACAAGGAAGCAACGATGCTGATGTCGATCTTCATCGGGATCCCGGCAATTGTTGCACTTGCGGGCGTTGTGGTCTGGCTGAGGAGGAGAGACGCATGAAGCAATACCGTTGGATCCTGATTCTTGCGGCAGCCGCGATCCTGCTGACCGGCATCTTCATTGTGGTAGACCGCAAGAGCAAGCAAAAAGAGGAAACGATCAAAGCCGGCGAAGCAAAAACGCTGTTTGCGATTGATCCGACCATCTCCACACGGCTCATACTGGAAAACGAAGAAGGCACATTCACCTTCGTCGTCAATCCGGAAACGGATATGTGGGAGCTGGAAGGCGATGACCAGTTCAACCTGAATGTATATGCCGTTGCAGCGATCAACAATTATTTCTGCACGCTTTCATCGGAAAAGACCGTTGCCTTTGACTGCAAAGACACCTCTGTTTACGGCTTTTCGCATCCGGTCACATTAAAGCTCTATAACAAGGATACCGGTGACGAGAACCCGTATATTCTGTATATCGGCGACAACACCCCGACATATGATTCCTATTATGCAATGGTAGACGGCTCAAACGATGTCTACACAATAGATTACACCAGCGGTTCGATCTTCTGCGCAGCGAAGGATACGCTGAAAAACATGTATCTGTTTGATACATACAGCACATTGGTATCGTATTACAAAGTTGAAAAAGACGGCAAAACGGTGATCGAACTGAACAAGAACAGCGAAGGCGAGTGGAATATGGAAGAGCCGAAAGCAAATCTGGATCTCTCGCTTGGTTCACTGACATCGCTGCTGGATAATGTTGTTCGGGTGGAGCTGGATGGATTTGTGGAAGAAAACCCGCAGGATCTTGCAAAATACGGTCTGGACAAACCGCAATACAAGCTATGGCTGAAAGCAACAAAAGAGAATGCAAATATGGAAGAGGAGATCTGGTTCGGCAGCAGCGTATCCGATTTCGAAGACGAACCGAACATATACGGATACTTTGCCAACAGCAAGCAGGTTTTCTCCATCAAGCGATCGGCAGTCAGCTTTATTGATTACGCGCTTGATAAATACATTTCGCCGTATTGCGTGAATGTCAAGATTGAAGATCTGAAATCGCTGGAAATTGACATGGGCGATATTTACGACATGCACGAACTTCTGACACTGGATTATGCAAATTCACATTTCAAGCTGGGCGATCAGGAGATTGACAGCTACGAAGATGACACACTGGACACATTATTCGCAGATTATTACCGTTCGATCAGCAATCTGCGGCTGACAGAGATTGATCTGGAAGGCAAACCGGATCCGGAAGCAGAGCCTGCCATGTCGATCACATACAACTATCAGGACGGCACACAGAAGAAGCTGACATTTGTAGAACGTTCGGATCATTACTATTACATGCTGGAAGACGGCACATACAACGGCATCGTGGTACGTTTGAACAACTTCACGGGAGCCGGCACCATCACCCCGGCATATGAAGCACTGACCCGCGCACTGAACGAAAAAACCAAATAAGCGAAGCCCCCCTGAGCGAAATTGCTCAGGGGGGCTGTTTGCAAAAAGCATATTCAGGAATCGGAAGCATGACCGGCACAGTAAGCAAGGAGCTGCCGGAGCGCATCATGCCGATGAGAAACCGCATTTTTCTCATCCGCAGAGAGCATCGCAAAGCTCCTGCCCTGATAGCCAAACACCGGATCATAGCCGAAGCCGTTTTCACCTTCCGGTGCACGGAGAATGGTACCGTTGACACGGCCTTCAAAGATATGAACCGTGCCGTCCGATTCGATCAGGCACATGACGCATGCAAAATGCGCCTGCCGCCGATCATCGGGGACATCCTGCATCACAGAGAGCAGCTTTGCAATGCGGTCGGCATCGGTTGCCTGCTCCCCTGCCCAGCGATGGGAGAACACGCCCGGTTCGCCGTTGAGTGCATCCACAGCAAGACCGCTGTCATCAGCAAGCACGGCACAGGATTCGCCGTTTTTCCGGGCAGCATCCCAGATTGCTCTTGCCTTGATCTCGGCATTTTCGGCAAAGGTCGAACCGTTTTCCTCGACCTCGAAATCATAGCCGGCATCCGCCTGCGAAACGACCGTAATATTTGTATCTGCGAGCATTTCCTGAATCTCGCGCAGTTTATTTTTATTATTGGTAGCAAGAATCCATTTTTCCATCGTGCTCAATCCTTATTCTTTTTCCGGCGGAAGAAGCTAAAGAAGCCGCCCTTCTTTTTCGGCTGTTCTTCCTCGGCAGGTTCATCCGGTTCAGCAGCCGGTTCATCGACAGTTTCGGCGCTGTCATTTTCAGCGGCAGGTTCATCCGGCAGAATACTTTCGGGCGCAGCATCTGCAAAGTCCGATGCTGTTTCGGGTTCCGCGGCGACCTCTGCGGCGGGTTCTTCCGGTGTTACATCCGGCACATCCGGCACGATCGGTTCTGCCGGCTCATCCGGTTCTGCGGACATTTCAAGTTCCGGAACTGTCTCTGTGACCGTTTCGGTGACCGGCTCTGCATCGGCAGATTCGATTGCCGGTGCATCGTTTTCTTCGATTTCTTCCGAATCAAAAGCATCCGCATCCGATTCATCCGGCTCTGTATCCGCAGTCTTTTCAGATGCCGGCGCATCGGCATAGTCAGCAGAATCGCGTTCAAAGAGGGCATCGACGAAGCTCTTTGCCTCAAACGGCTGCAAATCGTCAATTTTCTCACCGACACCGATGAGCTTCACCGGGATTCCCAGCTCATTGCGAATGGAAATGACAATGCCGCCTTTTGCAGTACCGTCCAGTTTTGTCAGAACGATGCCGGTGATCGGGGCGACTTCCTGGAAGAGCCGTGCCTGATTGACCGCATTCTGCCCGGTTGTCGCATCGAGCACAAGCAGGCATTCTTTTGCACAGCCTTCTGCTTCGCGGTCAATGATGCGGTTGATTTTTGCCAGTTCCTGCATCAGATTCTTTTTATTATGGAGTCTGCCGGCGGTATCGCAGATCACGACATCCGCGCCGCGTGCTTTCGCAGCGGTAACGGCATCAAAAACGACCGCCGCGGGATCGCTGCCCTCAGCATGGCGCACCAACTCGACACCGGCACGATCTGTCCAGACAGCGAGCTGGTCGATTGCAGCAGCACGGAATGTATCGGCAGCAGCAACGATGACTCGTTTGCCCTCATTTTTGAACTGATGGCACAGTTTGCCGATGGTAGTGGTCTTGCCCGCGCCGTTGACACCGATCACAAGGATCACGGAAGGCTTGGTGGAGAGATCGAGCTTTTCGTCCTCGCCCATCATCTCGGCAATGATTTCCTGGATCAGTCCCATGATATCATTCGGATCGGTGATACCGCGTTCCTTGACCATATCGCGGAGTCTGTCACAAATTTCGATGGCAGTTTCCGCGCCCATATCGCCCATAATCATGGTTTCCTCGAGCTGTTCAAAAAGCTCCTCATCAATCTTGGTGAAAGAGCCGAGCAATTTGCGCAGCCCCTTAATAACGCTGTCTCTGGTTTTTTTCAAACCGTCGCGGATCTTCGAGAAAATACCCATACCGTGTCTCCTTCCGTATTTATGATTCAGCGAGATAATCCTGCATCATCTGCGTACATCTGCGGAACAGCGTAACGGCATCGCTGTCATCACAGAAGAACAAGCAAACAACGTCCTGATCCTGATTCGGGAACATGATACACTGCACATTCCCCTGCCCCAGCATACGCGGCAGCAATTCCTGACCGTCCAGATAGCAGCAAAGATCATCGAAAGCCGTCCCGAACACGAGCTGCCGGAACAGTGTCAGGGAATCGAGCGATTCTGTTTCATTGCGAAACAAGAGATACCGTTTGCTGCTGCGTTCAAGTACGACGCACACAGCGATCTGATTACGCATCAAAAAGGAATGAACATCCATAGAAAGCACCTCAATTGATTTTATGCCATAGAATCGACCGCCACGCCGTTCTGATCGAGCCGCAGGAGTCTGGAGATACCGTCTTCCTGCATGGTAACGCCATAGAGCACATTTGCTTCGTCCATAGCACTTCTGCGGTGGGTAACAACGACGAACTGCACCTGACCGAAGAAATGCTTGAGATACTGCGCATATTTTGCGACATTGACCTCATCAAGCGCCGCATCAATCTCATCGAGGATACAGAACGGAGCCGGACGAAGTTTCAGGATCGCAAAATAAATACAAATTGCAACAAAAGACTGCTCACCGCCGGAGAGGGAGATCAGATTCTTGATGACCTTACCGGGCGGGGCGACTTTGATCTCGATACCGGATTCCAGAATATGTTCCGGATCACTGAGTTCGAGGGAAGCGGAGCCGCCGCCGAACAGTTCCACGAAGATCTCCCCGAAATACTGATTGATCTTGGTAAAGCTCTCCTGGAAGATCACGCACATATCGGATGTAAGCTGTTCAATGAGCTGTTCGAGTTCCTGTTTCGCCGTTTCGATGTCATGGATCTGCTCTGTCATAAAGGCATAGCGTTCCGAGACTTCCTTATACTCATCCACCGCAGCGACATTGACAGAACCGAGCGCACGGATCTTGCCTTTCAGGGAACTGAGTCTGGATTCGGCTTCCTTCACATTTTCGATGGGTTCCGCCTGCGCCTCAGCTTCGGTGCGGGTCAGCTCATAGGAATCCTGCAAGCGGAAGATGAGGTCATCAATTTCCTTTTGCACAGTGGATTGCCGTTCCTCAACGCGGGTGCGTTCGGCAGATTGTTTTTCCCGTGCATCACGCAGCGCACTCATACCCTTCTGGATTTCACGGGTATGCTGTTCTTTCTGCTCATGATCCCGGCGCAGTTTCCCGATCTGCTCCTGCATTTCGGTGATTGATGCACGCCGCACATCCTGTGTATCAGAAAGCTGTGCGATCTCACGTTCTTTTTCAGCGATATCGGCTTTTGCGGCTTTCAGCGCATCTGCGATGGCAGCGAGCTGATCGGCAGCCTGTTCCATAGATTGTGCCATTGTGATTCTGCGGCGGCGTTCATTTTCAAGATCCTTTGCAAGTTCCGCCTGCCGTATTTTATCAGAAGCGATTTTGGCAGAAAGCGCATCCTGTTTTTCATGCATCGCATCCCGATCTGCGGAATCAGACTGATACTGTTTTTCCGCCTCATGGATATTGGTTTCGAGTGCAGCAAGCGATTCTTTTTCGGCATCGAGATCCTGCCGGATCTGAGCAAGTTTCCGGTTTAGTTTTTCACGTTGTTCGGCTTCATTTTCCTGCCATGCGCGATCGGAAGCAGCTCTTGCACGCAAAGCGGCGAGCTGTTGCTGCACATCATTTTGTTCCCGTTCGCACTGTGCGATCAGTTCTTTTGCGCCGTCGATATCGGTGAGCAATTTTGCCCAATCGGCTTTTCGTTTGGCGACATCCGACTGAAGCTGTTCCCGTTCTGATTCGAGTTCTTTCAGACGGGCAGCGGCTTCTTCGAGATCATGTTTCCGGGAGATCACGCCGGCAGACCGCGCAGCCGAACCGCCGGAATAGGAACCGCCCGCATGGACGACCTGACCGTCCAGTGTCACGATGCGGAAGCGATACTGAAACTGTCTGGCAATTTTGGAAGCGGCATCAATATCTTCCGCAACGACGATCCTGCCGAGCAGATTCTCCATCACATTGCGATAGCGTTCATCGAACTGTACCAGGTCACAGGCGATCGCCACAAACCCGTCGATCCCATCGAGATGTTCCCGCAGTTTGCCGCCGCGGATGGTTGTCAGCGGAAGGAATGTTGCTCTGCCGCCGCGCACTTCTTTGAGGTAGCGGATGCAGCGTTTTGCCGTATCTTCATTCTCAACAATGAGATTCTGGAGTGCACCGCCGAGTGCCGTTTCGATGGCAGTTCCGTATTCCGGTGCCACGGTAATGCGCTGTGCGACTGTACCGTGCACACCGCCGAGTCTGCCGCTGCCGGCAACTTTGAGCACCTGCCGGACGCTGCCGGCATAGCCTTCCATATTTTGTTCCAGGTCACGCAGAATGCGTTGCTTCTGCTGCACCTGATTATATTCATTTGTGATTTGGTTGACGCGGTCGAGCGCCTGCTGATATTTCTGTTCACGGATCCCTGCAAGCTGCTGACAGCCGGAAAGCCGGTTCTGCTGTTCGAGCTGTTTCTGCGCAATCGAATCGGATTGTTTTTGCAGATTCTGCTCTTTTTTCGCATATTCCTGCAACCGCTGCAAAACGGAAGAGCCGTCCGCCTCAGCCTGCTGAATGGTTTCGGTTGTCTCATGCAGATCACGCGCAAGGGTCTGGATGCGGACGCGCTGTTCACTCTGCTGCAAATACATTTTGCGGAGTGCGGCATCCTGTTCACTGACAGCCGCATTCTGAGCCGATTCCTGCTGCGACATATTCAGCAGCGCGGCTTCCTGCGCAGAGATCTCCTGTTCCAGAACGGTTTGTCTGCCGGTCAGTGTTTTGATATAGGCATCCTGATCTTCGAGTTTCTGCTCCCAGCTTTCGCCGGAATCGGCAAGCTGCGCATTCTGCTGATTCAGCGAATCAATTTTCTCATTGCCGTGTGCAATCTCGTTGCGACAGACGGCAATTTTCGCAGTCACATCGGCATTTTCCTGTTCCGATGCAACGATTTTATTTTGCAGCGTTTCGATGTCGATGGTCGCCTGCTGCATATCCTGAAAAGCGAGCTGTAATTTTTCTTCTTCCCGCTGCAAATCGGCTTGCAGGTTCTCATATTCAGCGGTCAGTCTCAGATACTGGTCAGAGAGTGTCTGGAGCTGAACGGACTGTTTGCTGAGCCGATAGACCCAGAAAGAGACTTCGAGCGTTTTGCGTTCGGCAGCGAGCACGAGATATTTCTCTGCTTTTTCAGATTGTGTTTTCAAGGGGCCAAGTCTGCTTTCCAGTTCCGAAGTAATATCGGTAAGCCGCACGAGATTATCCTGTGCATCGCGCAGTCTGCGTTCGGCTTCCTGTTTCCGGTAGCGGAATTTTGAGACACCGGCAGCTTCCTCAAAGATATCGCGTCTTTCGTTTGATTTTGCGCCGACGATCTCAGCGATTCTGCCCTGTCCGATGATGGCATAGCCATCGCGTCCCAGACCGGTATCCATAAACAATTCATTGACATCTTTGAGCCGGACATTTTTGCCGTTGATGAGATATTCGCTGTCACCGCTGCGAAAGAGCCGTCTGGTAACAGAGACTTCGGGTTCCGGTTCCGGGAGAGCGTGGTCGGAATTATCAATGGTCAGTGTAACGGCAGCAAATCCCATTTGCTTACGGGTTTTCGTACCGGAAAAGATGACATCGGTCATACTTTTTCCGCGCAGTTCCTTGGTAGACTGCTCACCGAGCACCCAGCGCACGGCATCGCCGATGTTACTTTTTCCGCTTCCGTTCGGCCCGACGACGGCAGTCAGACCCTCATCGAAAGTCAGTGTAATTTTATCGGGAAACGATTTGAAGCCTTGCAGCTCCAATGATTTTAAGTACATGAATCAGCATTCTCCAATATAGAATCAGCATTTTGAACGGGATCCGCAGCGCAGACCCGCGAAAGCCGTCCGCATTGACGGCAGCGATCAGACGTTTTCGCCCATCAGAAGGAGCGCTTCTTTTGCGGCATTCTGTTCCGCAGATTTCTTTGATCTGCCGGTACCCTTTCCGATGACATTGGAATTGAGTCTGACCTCAACGTGGAATTGTTTTGCATGATCGGGGCCTTCCGCGCCGACAAGCACATATTCGACATGTTCTTCCGGATTCTGCTGAATGACTTCCTGCAAAACGGTTTTATAGTCATGGAAGGCTTCCGAAGGGCGATCGAAATGCTCCGGCAGGAAGCGCAGGATATAGGGTTCCGCGGCATCCATACCGCCGTCGAGGAAGATGGCAGCAATGACCGCTTCGAAGGCATCGGAAAGAACCGAGGGTCTTTCTCTGCCGCCGGACTGATCCTCACCGTGTCCGAGCAGGAGATAATCTCCCAGCCGGATTGTTTTCGCCCATTCAAACAGTGATTTCTCACAAACCAGTGAGGCGCGGATCTTCGTCAGATCGCCTTCCGGCAGCTTGGTATTGCGGAACAGATGATTGGAGACAACGATTGAAAGCACGCTGTCACCGAGGAATTCCAGACGTTCATTGCAGCGCAGCGAGCCGCGTTTTTCATTTGCATAAGAGGAATGACAAAGTGCCTCAGTCAGCAGTTCCGGATTATTGAAATGATAGCCGATCACCTGTTCGAATTCCATCTGTGATTTCGATTGCATAGTTAGAAGCACTTCCTTCCGTCAAGATTCTTCTGATTTTTTCTGTGCTTTCCGGACAGCGAGTGCTGCGGAAATGGTTTCAATAATTTTGCCGTCAACACAGTTTTTTGCCTGCCGGATGGCATGGAAAAAGGCTTCGCCGTCGGAGCTGCCGTGCGCCTTAATGACGGGTTTGGAGATTCCGAGAAGCACTGCGCCGCCGACTTTTTTATAATCAAAGGATGCCTTAAAGTCATTGAGCTTATCCATAACAAAGAGCGCCCCGATCTTACCGGCACCTGTAAACAGTTCCTTCATTTTAGAAGCGAAGAATTTGGCAAGACCCTCATAGAGTTTGAGCACAACATTACCGGTAAAGCCATCGGTGACGAGCACATGCGCATCACCGGAAGGAATCTCTCTGCCTTCGATATTGCCGATGAAGTTGACTTCAGCGGACTGGAGCAGCCGATAGGATTCCTGTTCCAGTTCTCTGCCCTTACATTCTTCCGAGCCGTTATTGATAAGTGCCACACGGGGATTGACAACGCCCATGACCTTTTCCATATAGATGCTGCCCATGATGCCGAATTGTTCGAGCATTTCGGGTCTGCACTCTGTATTTGCGCCGCCGTCCATGAGGATGGCATGACCGGAAGCAGTCGGGAGCACCGGAGCCATTGCCGCACGTTTGATGCCTTTGATCCGGCGCGGGATCATGGTTGCACCGACGAGCAGCGCACCGGAATTACCGGCAGAAACGAAGGCATCGCCCTCGCCGTCGGCAAGCGCCTGCAAACCGATTGCCATGGAGCAATTCTTTTTTGCCTTCATGACATCGGTCGGCTGATCTTCCATGGTAATGACCTCAGTTGTATGGAGCACAGAGATCCCGTCCAGCGGGATATTGTTTTCGGCAGCAAGCGATTTGATCTGCTGTTCATCGCCGCAAAGCGTGATTGAAACGCCCAGTTCCTTGACAGCTCTTGCAGCACCTTCGATCGGTGCCAGCGGCGCATGATCGCCGCCCATCGCATCCAGAATGATACGCATAACAGTCGCCTCTTTCTTCGTTCTCAAAAAGATTCAATCATATTCACAGGTAAGAGTCCGGATTCAGTCCGTAAACCGCAGCAGATAGCCGTCCGGATCCTGCACGAGAAATTCCTTCTGCACGATTTCCCCGCTGCCGTTCCGGTATCGGTTTACCGTCAGTTCGCGGAACGGCTTCATACCGGCATCGAGCACGGCGCGATACAGCGCATCCACATCCGAAACGGTCATCTCAAAATTGATTCCCCTGCCGAACGGATAGCGCAGCTCCCCGACGCTCCAATGTCCGTTTTCTTCTTCCGGCATGAGCTGGATATTCTCACGCGAGAGAAACAGAAACCGGTTTTCGGGGCGCTCATATTCGATCCGGAACTGCAAAACGCCGACATAAAAAGCCCTGCTGCGTTCCAGATCTGTCACAGTCAGCTCCGGAATCAGCGCATTAAATTTCATGCCGATCTGCTCCTGTTGATTGTGCAGCGATACAGACATCCAGTGCCGCGAGTGCTCTGTCTGCATATGCCTGATATTTCCGCTGTTTTGCATCTTTGCCGCGGAATTTTTCATTCGGCATCGGCAAAATGCCCATATTGGCACCCATCGGCTGCAAATTCTCCTGATAGGGGTCAGTGATATAAGCAGTGAGCGCACCCAGCATGGTTTCCCGCGGCAAAATCAGCGGTGCATCGCCTTTGATTGCCCGCACGGTATTCAGACCGGCGAGGATGCCGCTTCCGGCAGATTCCATATAGCCTTCCACACCGGTCATCTGACCGGCAAAGCGGATGCGCGGTTCCTTGCGCAGCGCATAGGTCGGATCGAGGAGTTTCGGGGAATCGAGGAAGCTGTTGCGGTGCATCACGCCATAGCGCACGAATTCTGCATGTTCGAGTCCGGGGATCATCGAAAATACGCGCTTTTGCTCACCCCACTTGAGATTGGTCTGGAACCCGACGAGATTCCAGAGTGTGCCCTCACGGTTTTCTTTCCGGAGCTGCACAACGACATATGGGCGTGTATTGGTATGCGGGTCAGTCAGCCCGACCGGTTTCATCATGCCGTAGCGGATGGCATCTTCCCCGCGTTTTGCGAGCACTTCAACGGGCATGCAGCCTTCATAGACGCGCATTGCATCCTGTTCAAAGTCATGGCGCGGCGCAGATTCCGCATGGATCAGCGCATCATAGAAAGCAAGATATTCTTCTTTCGTCATCGGGCAGTTGAGATAATCTGCCGTGCCTTTGCCGTAGCGTGACGCATAAAACGCCCGATCCATTGAAATGCTTTCGCCGGTGACGATCGGCGCAGCCGCATCAAAGAAATAGAGTGGCTGACCGGTCAAAGCGGCGATGGGATCATGCAGGGCATCGGAAGTCAGGGGGCCGGTCGCAATGACGGTATCGCCGTCCGGAATGGCATTGATCTCCTGATGCACCACGGTAATATTGGGATGCGCCCCGATCTTTTCCGTCACCATTGCGGAGAACTGATCCCGGTCAACAGCGAGCGCACCGCCTGCTTCAACGGCGCAAGCCTCAGCGCATGGCACCAGCAGCGAGCCGAGTCTGCGCATTTCCTCTTTGAGCAGACCGGCAGCGGAATCAATACGGGAAGCCTTGAGGGAGTTGGAGCAAACGAGTTCTGCGAACAGCGGGGAATGGTGTGCCGGCGAGAACTTCACGGGCTTCATTTCGAAAAGCGTGACCGGAATACCGGCATTTGCGATTGCCCATGCAGCCTCGCAGCCTGCCATTCCCGCACCGACGACCGTTACCGCACTCACAGCGGACGCTCGTAACCGCAGTCCGGCTTTTCACAAACGAGCTTGCCGGCTCTGCCGCCCTTTTTGAAGAGCGTATTCTGGCACTTGGGGCAGCGGTCTTCGACCGGCGTGCTCCAAGTCATGAAGGTGCAGTCCGGATAGCCTTCGCACCCATAGAAACTGCGTCCCTTCTTTGATTTCTTGAGAATGATCTTTTTACCGCACAGCGGGCAGAAGCCTTTTGTGGGCGTGACGATCTTCTTAGTATTCCGGCAATCGGGGAAACCGGAGCAAGCGAGGAACTTGCCGAAGCGCCCGATCTTAATGACCATCGGCTTTCCGCAGAGTTCACAGATCTCATCGGTTTCCTCATCGGGCACGCGCAGACGTTTGCCGTCCATTGCTTTCTCAGCATTTGCGAGTGTTTTCTCGAAGTTGTCGTAGAACTTGCGCAGCGATTCGACCCAATCGGTTTTTCCCTGTTCCACGCCGTCCAGATCGCTTTCCATATCGGCAGTAAACTTGACATCGACGATCTGCTTAAACTGATCTTTCATCAATTCGGTCGTCACTTCGCCGAGGGAAGTCGGGCGGAGCTGTTTGCCGTCGCGCTCAACATACATACGGGAAAGGATGGTGCTGACCGTTGCCGCATAGGTACTCGGTCTGCCGATGCCGTTTTCTTCCAGCGCCTTAATCAGTGTTGCTTCGGTATAGCGGGAAGGCGGCTGGGTAAAGTGCTGATTGCCTGCGATTGCCTTGACCTTCAGCGGATCGCCTTCATTGAGGGGCGGAAGTTCTTTATTATCTTCCTCATCGCCCTTGCTGTCCTTTGCCTCGACATAGAGTTTTGTAAAGCCGTCAAACTTGACGCTGTAGCCGGAAGCGCGGAACAGGCAGTTATTGGCGGTAATATCCGCAGACATGGTATCGAGCTGACAATTTGCCATCTGGCTGGCGATAAAGCGTTCCCAGATGAGCTTATAGAGTTTATACTGATCGGTGGTCAGGCTGTCCTTGACCTGATCCGGAGTCAGATCGGGCATTGTAGGACGAATGGCTTCGTGGGCATCCTGCGCACCTTTTTTGGTCTTAAAGTTACGGGGTGTTGCGGGGAGATACTGTTTGCCGTAAGCGCCGCGGATATACTCCGCAGCAGCGGCTTTTGCCTCATCGGAGATACGAAGGCTGTCGGTACGCATATAGGTAATCAGACCGACCGCGCCGAGTGTCGGCAGCTCCACGCCTTCATAGAGTTCCTGTGCGGTTTTCATGGTACGGCGAGCCTGGAAGCCCATTCTGCGGGAGGCTTCCTGCTGCAAAGTGGAAGTGATGAACGGCGGAGCCGGCTGACGGCTCGTGACGCGCTTCTTGACGGATTTGACGACAAACTGCGCATCTTCGAGGGACTTGAGGATCTCATCGGTTTCCGCGCCGGTTGCAAGCTCTGCTTTTTTGCCGTCCACTTCGGTAAGATGGGCAGCAAAGACTTTTCTGGAAGACTTTGCGGTCAATTTGGCATCAATGGACCAATATTCTCTCGGCTGAAACGCACGGATCTCGTTTTCCCGATCAACGACGAGTCTGACGGCAACAGACTGCACTCTGCCGGCAGAGAGCCCGCGTCTGATTTTCCGCCAGAGGAACGGGCTGAGCTGATAGCCCACGATCCGGTCAAGGATTCTGCGGGCTTGCTGGGCATTGACGAGATCGAGGTCAATTTTATGCGGATGGGACATACCGGTCTGCACGCCGGTTTTGGTAATCTCGTTAAACTCCACGCGGTTATTCTGCTGGATATCCAACCCGAGCAGCTGCGCCAGATGCCAGGAAATCGCTTCACCTTCGCGGTCAGGGTCCGTTGCGAGCCAGACGCGGTCGCTTTTTTTGGCACGCGCCTTCAGGTCACGAATGACATCTTCCTTGCCTTTCATTTCGATATAGGTCGGCTCAAAATCGTGCTCAATATCGACACTGAGCTTTGATTTCGGCAGATCCCGCACATGACCCATAGACGCAACGACCTCAAAGCCTGTACCGAGATATTTTTGAATGGTTTTCGCCTTTGCAGGCGACTCAACGATCACTAGTTCCGACATAATTTCAATCTATCCTTCCTGCGATAGTCAATCGCATCAAACTGCTCTGAATTGTTTCCCAAAGAGGGAATCGACGAACCCTTCCAGTTCCAGCATCGTCAATGCACTCAGGAGCACTGACAAATCCATATCGAGTGCATCAGCGATATCATCTGCATAGGTATCGCCGTGTTCACGCAGGAACAGCACAATGCGTTTCCCGTCCTCATCATCAGGAAGCGGGGCATCCTGTGCAAATGCATTTCTGCCTGCATCGGCGGCACCGGAAGCACCGGGCACAGCAGTCAGGGGTGCAGGCGAAACGGCACTTTCGAGAGTTGGCAAGGATTCTTTCGGCAAACGGCGATGCAGTTCCTGCTGCACCGGCGGCGTATCTGCCGAAGATTGTTCTGCACTTCCGAAGACGAGTCGTTCAGAAGGGCGAATGCCGTTTTCCGAAGCAGGATAATACTGCGGATAACGGCTGTAATAGACCATCAGCACATCCTCATGGCTCATCAATGGGATGGCACCGTCGCGCATCAGCGGGATCAGACCGGCATAGCGCGGATCGAACACATCTGCCGGCGGAACGCAGAACAGATATCTGCCCTGTTCGGCAGCGCACTGTGCAGTAATGAGAGAGCCGCTGCGCAGTGCAGCTTCCATGACGGCAGAAGCATAGCCCAGACCACTCAGGATCCGGTTTCGTTTCGGGAAATTGGCAGGGGTAGGCTGCGAACCGGGCAGATACTCAGAAAGCAGCAGACCGTTGCCGCCTGACAGGAGCAATTCCCGCAGGTGCTGGTTTTCCCTTGGATAATTCACATTCACGCCGCAGCCGAGCACGCCGATGGTAGAGCCGCCGCTGTGGAGTGCAGCGGCATGTGCAATGGCATCCACGCCCTTTGCAAATCCGCTGACGATGGTAAATCCGGTTTTTGCGAGCGCAGAAACGATGCCTGTCGTCACGCGCTCTGTATATTCAGAGGGATGCCTTGTCCCGACGACAGAGAAGCTCAAAGGATTTTTGAGCAGATCGGTATTTCCCATTGCAGTCAGCAAAACGGGCGGCGTACCGATCTCGCGCAGCATCGGCGGATAATCTTCACTATCCAGCGGAAGCAGCGCAATATCGTGGGTACGGCAGTAATAAACGATATTATCCGCTTCATTGAGGGAATGCACCGTCATTGCTTTCTGCGCAGAATGCGGCAGATCACGGAGCATACCGGCTTGCACGGCATCATAAACGGAAGCAGGCGAACCGAGTTTTTGCAGATAAGAAAGCAGTTTCATGCTTCCCGCGCCGAACACAAGCGAAAGCCAGACCCAATAGCGGAGCAGATCGGGTTTTTCATGCAGATCCGTCATACGGCACCCCCTTGTCAGGTCTTTGCCATTTCCCAAAGGAACAGACCTGCAGCCATCGCAGCATTGAGCGAATTGGAATGCAGCGCCATTGGGATGGTCAGTTTGACATCGCAGGCATCACTGATCTCACGCGGCAGACCGCTGCCCTCATTGCCGATCAGAACAGCCGCGCCGTCCTGCAAGGGAAACGCACCGAGCCGCACCGCATCCCGATCGACCACAGCGGCGCAGGTCGGCAGTGATTGTGCCTGACAATGCGCAAAAAACGCCTGCATATCGTCGATCCGGCGCAGCGGCACACGGAACAGTGCACCCATGCTGCTGCGAACGGCTTTCGGATTATAGAGATCGCAGCACTGAAAGAGGTAGATGCCGTCTGTACCGAGTGCATCGGCAGTCCGCAGGATCGCGCCGAGATTGGAAGGATCCTGCAAGCAGTGGAGCAGCATGCATGTTTGCCCGCGCAGGGGCATACCGGCAGATTCGGGCATCATCTCCGAGACAGCAAAAACGCCCTGTGCCGTTTCGGTATCGGCGATCTCTTTTGCGAGTGCATCGGAGATCAGCAGAATTCTGGTGCGCGGTGCTTTTGTACGAAGCAGGTCACCGAACTGGTTTTCCGCCTTTTGGGTCAGGAGCAGCGCCTGGAGCTGCACACCGGAATCGAGTGCATCGAGCACAAGTCTGCTGCCTTCCATTGCAAAGGCATGATTTTTCTCCCGGAAGGAACGGCTGCGATTGAGATGCGCAAACATTCTGACGGTTTTATTCTTTGTCCCGACCTGCAAAATATCCATTTGATCCGACATGACCTCACCTCTTTCCGCGCACGCACGGCGCAAAGGGCATTTGCAAAGAAAAGCCCAGCATTTGCGTGCATTTTATAACAAAATCAAAACTTGCTGCAATATCCGATTACAAACACAAAACACGCTCTGACGATTCCGAGAGAGCGTGTTTCATATCTTGCATTACAGAGCCGCCTTTGCCTTCTCGACAATAGCGGTGAAGCCGGCCGGATCGTGAATTGCAATCTCGGAGAGCATCTTGCGGTTGAGGGAGATGCCTGCCTTTGTGCAGCCGTTCATGAACGTGGAATAGTTCATGCCGTTGAGCTTGCAAGCAGCAGAAATACGGGTGATCCACAGTCTGCGGAAGTACCGCTTATTCTGCTTTCTGCCGATGTAAGCATACTGACCGGACTTCATGACGGCTTGCTTTGCCATCTTGAAGTGCTTGGATTTGCTGCCCCAATAGCCCTTTGCGAGCTTCAGGACCTTATTTCTTCTTTTACGCGTCATCATCGCGCCCTTAATACGAGCCATGTTCTTTATCCTCCGTAATCAAATAATCCGCCGCAGCAGCGCGGCACAAATCGTTTCGAAAAAAGCGAAATCCCGGTAAGAATTACTTATAGGGAACCATCTCGCGGATTGTCGGTGCATTTGCAGCAGTTGCAACGCCGGCATTTCTTGCGATGCGCTTAACCTTCTTGTCCTTCGAAACAAGGCGATGACGCTTATAAGCGTGCTGGAACTTTACCTTTCCGCTGCCGGTGATCTGAAAACGCTTTTTCGCACCGGAGTGGGTCTTAACTTTAACCTTCTTAACCTTTGCGGCTGCCATTGGAATGTCCTCCTTGAAATTTCGTTGTATGTCCGCGCACGCACAAAAAGGCAAAGCGCGGCATATCACATGCACATTAAGCTTCCTGTTTTGCTTCTTCAGTATTTTCGGGTGCAGCAGCGGGCTTTTGCGCCTTTTGTTTTTTCGCACCCTTATCGGATTTTTCGGGTTTATTCTGCTTCGGCGACATAAACATCACAATGGCTCTGCCCTCCATTTTCGGGGGCTTATCGACCACAGCGACATCGCCGACCTCATCGCGGTAGCGTTCGAGCAGTTCCTCACCGAGATGCGGGTGCGCAATTGCACGCTTGCGGAACCGCACCGAAACCTTGACCTTATCGCCGCCCTGCAAGAATTTCTTGCCCTGCGCGACCTTAGTTTCAAAATCATGGGTATCAATCGCAGAGAACATTCTGATCTCCTTGATTTCCACGGTACGCTGATTCTTCCGTGCTTCCTTCTCGCGCTTCTGCTGTTCAAAGCAATACTTGCCGTAATCCATCACACGGCAAACCGGCGGAGTCGCCTGGGGTGCGATCTTCACGAGATCGAGATTCTGGTCATAAGCGAGTTTCTGTGCATCTCTTGCAGACATCACACCTTTTTTCTCGCCGCTGGCATCAATCACGAGCACCTCACGGTCACGGATCTCCTCATTGATTTGCAGTTCCTGCTTGCTAATTGCCAAGCACCTCCATTCATTTATCGTAAAAAGCAAAAAACAGAGAGTACAGACGGAAAACGCCGTACTCTCTGCATCATCGAATCGAATATATCATCAAAAACAGATGAGGCAGATTACCGTTTTGCTGGTCGCTGACGGTGAGAACGCATTGTTCCGCTTGTAATCTACCCGTATATGATACCACATCTTTCGAGAATTGTCAAGCACCGGTGATTTTTTTGTAATCTTGCACAATCAAACGGGAAATTTATCAATCAGCATTGCCACATATTTCAAAATCGTGACAATATCATTTCCGGTGAGATTGGGCTGCCCGTCGCATTCAGCATTTTGCATGCCGGCATTGGTGATGACAGCTTCCGCGTCTTCTGCGAGATAGCGTGCGAGCAGGACGGCATCGGAAACATCGACTGATCCGCTGCAATCCACATCGCCGCTGAGTCGCTGATGCGGAATATCTGTTGTTGTCGTTATAGTGGTTGTCGTGGTCGTTTCCGTCGTTGTTGTGGTGGTTTCAGTCGTTGTTACCGCAGTCGTGGTTTCAACCGTCTTCGGCACGACCGCCGTAAAATAGTTCACAACGTTCTGTCCGGTGAGATTGCTGCCGAGTTTCACAGAATCGCCGGCATTCAGTTCTTTTCTGAAGATCCAGAATTCAACGGTATTGCTGATGCTGACGATCCCATTTTCCTGTGTCCAGTCTCCGAGCCAATCCGGATACAGTCCCTGCTCCTCAAGCAGCCGCATATCCACCATTACATATGCAGTTGCGGGTGCTGAAACGGTCATATCCGCCAGATCGCCGGTATAGGTCTTGGAATCGCAGGCACTCTGCACATATTCCGCGCCGGTGAGATAATCCGGCAAATACACAACCGTGAAATCGCGGTCACCGAACACCTTGCTGCCGACACGGAGCCCCTGCTGAATGCTCCATTTTTCAGCATTTGAACGGTCGTGAACCGTCAGTGACGAGATCAGCGTCCCATTATATGTCGGATCAGCCGCAGGCTTTCCGTCCAGCGGAGCCAGATTCACGACATTTTTGCCCCAGTTGCCGTACCACGAATAACCGGTTCTGCGTTCCTGACTGATCTCCGATACATCGTAGTGCGTCGAGCCGTCGCGGTCAGAGAACAGCGGCACTTCGGTGTCCAGCGTATAGAACCGTGCCCAAAGCGGCGCAGCATCGGGATTTTGCCGCACGACCTTGTCATCGCCCACCTTCACAAACTCAATGCCGTTGAGCTGCACTTTTTTGAACCATTCGATCGCGGCATTCACGGCTTCTACAATATCGGTACGCTCCGGATGCTCTTTTGCATACTGATAAAGGAAGGTGATGACACCGGCACTTTCGCTTGTGCAAATCGAAGGCAATTCATAGGCACGCGCACTGTCCGGCGCAAGCGTATTCTCATTATGCTGCTGACACCATGCTGTTTTCCGCCCGTTTACTTTGATCTGCATATTCAGCAGACACTGGATTCCTTTTTCGAGTGAAGCGGCGGCGGCAGCGGCATCGCTGTCAGAAACGGCAGTAAAATCGCCGGATTTCTTGCTCAGCTCCTGCATGATCTGGAGCACATGCACATAAGCGCCGTCATTGAGCGTGATATGGGCATGATAAGTATTCGGCGTATTCAGGCACTGCATCCAGCCGCCGTTGCTGTATTGCATTTTATAGAGGCAAGCCACGCCGCGCATCGCGCAGTCATAATAGGTGCGGTTGCCGGTTGCGGCATAGGAGCGCATCAAAAACCGGATCTGCGAGGTTGTGGCATCATTGTCGATGGTAGAATGTGCCCAGTCTCCGGTATGAGCCGTACCCATACCTTTTTCCCAGCCGCCTTCCCCTGCCACCTGATACTGCACACAGGCATCCGCAACGGTCAGGGCTTCCTGTGTCCCGAACCAATCCGCTGATTTTTTCAGATAAGTGCTCCATGGATAATCCGCTTCTGCTGCCGTTGCCGTCAGCAAAACAGCAGATTGCTTTACCGGACGAAATGCCGGAATGCTGCCGAGTGTCAAAGCAGCTGTCAAAACAGCCAGAACGCGCATTTTATTGTGTTTTTTCATGTTTATTCCCCCCGTTAAACGATTGCACATTATGAAAGCGATCGCTTTGCGATGATTGAGAACGGGCTCTTTCCAAACCCGTCAAAAGGATCTCCCAAGCAGAAACCTGGTTACGGCTCCGGTATAAGTTAAATAGGTTGCCTGTGAGCTGTAATAGCCAAAAGGCATACACCCTTTTCCGCACAAGCGGCTGACCTTCCGTGCACTGTTTCCATAGCTATATTATAGCGGATTCCGGCATATTTTTCTAGCATATAAAAGCACATTTTTATGACATATTATCGCTTTTTTGGTGCGTTCTACACTTCTTTCCGGTTTTGTTGATTTTTCGTGCGTTTCTGCCGGATCTGCGAAAGTTTTCGGATTTCGGGGCATTTTCGGGGATATTTCGGTCTTTTCGGGTTATTTTTCGGGGACGTTTGACAGTGCATCCCAAGCGCAGGATCATGCGGCATTTTTTTGTACCAAATCGTATTGTGCTCTATAAAATATACCTTATGTATATTTTATATGCAGACATCTATCAAAATATACAAAACGGATTGTAAAAACCAAACTGCATTTTATGTGAAAATTCAAGCAAAATATCGCTGTTTTCGTTGACATTTCCGTGAATTTGTGGTATGATATTAGGGATATCGGTGCAGCATTTCGCTGAATTTGCTTCGAAGGAGGGAACAACGAGTGATGAGCACCGCCATATCGGGAGTGCTGCTTTGCGGCATCGCCGCAACCTTTGCCGCCGCAATCCTGCTTCTCACCGATCAACAGGAAACAGCATTTCGGGAATTTGCCGTAATGGGGCTTTTTTGTTCCTCTTTGATGCTGATTTCCTACTATTTAGAGCTGAATCTGCCCGGAATTGCCGCAAAAATCACTGCGCTCAAATTCGGGTATCTCGGCAGAGTCTTTGTCAATCCCATGCTTCTCATGCTCGCACTTCGGCATTACCGCGCGAAAGTCGGCAAACTATGGACACTTCTGCTCTACGTTATCCCAATTATCACGCTGCTGCTTGTTTTTACATGCGAACAGCACCCCTATTACTACGCTGCAATTGAAATGAATCCGGATGGCTTGTTCCACATCATTCCGGGCCCGTTTTATTATGTATATATGGCTTATAACACCGTTCTTGCTACACTTTACCTCAGCTTTTGCCTCTATCACCGTGCCGAACTCCACGGCAGAGAAAAATCCAATAACACCATTCTGATCCTTGCCTGTCTCATGCCGTTTCTCTCGCTCCTGCTTTATCTTTCCGGCTGGACACAAGGCTTTGATGTCACCTGCGTCGGCGTTACTGCCGGTGCACTGCTGATCGCGTTTTCCGTTTTCCGCTTCGGTTTGCTCAATAAAGAGGAAATGCTCCAGAATATGGCGACCGGTCTGATCTTCCTCGATAAAGAATATCAGCTTGTCTATGCAAACCGCAAAGCAACCCAGATCATTCCTGCACTCGGAAAATCAGCCGCAAATGCCAAAAACTTCGACCTCAAACAACTCTGCGATGACGCATTCGCTTCTGTTCAGGTCGGAACTGCCTGCTATCAGCGCAAGATCACTGAATGGACAAACAGCGAAGGTCAGCACGGCAAACTCCTGACATTCGACGATGTGACCGAGATCCGCGCCCGCCTTAACCGGGATGCCATGACCGGTCTGCTGAACCATGCCTGCTTCTAT
Source organism: Ruminococcus sp. (assembly GCA_003446315.1). GTDB lineage: Bacteria > Bacillota > Clostridia > Oscillospirales > Ruminococcaceae > Firm-04. The sequence continues at coordinate 24,327 of DMBA01000003.1, forward strand.
CCCATGCTCGATGACGCAATGGCGGAATCCAATCAGAAAAAAAAGCCTGTTACCGTTTCCATCGCCGATATCAACAGCTTTAAGCATGTCAATGATACCTATGGTCATGCAAACGGCGACATCATTCTGATCGCACTCGCCGAAACATTGCAGCGCGTCTGCGGCAAACACGGCGAAGTCTTCCGCTACGGCGGTGAGGAATTCGCTGTCATCTTCCGCGGCGATTTCGACCTCGCGGAAAAAACAATGCAGCTCGCACATGACGCTTTTACCACCATCGACTTCGATTTTCTCCCCTATCATGTGACGTTCAGCTTCGGCAGTGCACAGTTTAACTGCATCGAAAATTCTGTGGAATTGTTCGACCGCGCCGATCAGGCAATGTATATCCGGAAAAAAGCGTTCCATGAAACAGAACGTTTGCCGGCAGAAGAACGTGCCAAATCTGCCGCTTTGCAGCTCGATCCTTCCGAAAATCCCTAAGAAATCAGTGAATCAAATCGGTATCTCCGATGGATTTGAAATGGGGCGCT
>DMBA01000272.1 GCA_003446315.1 Ruminococcus sp.
CGGTCGCCGAGCCAGTTGCGGATCTGACCTGCAAATGTATCGACTGCCTTCGGCTTATCGGAGATAAAGAAGACGGTTTCGCCGTCCTTGATGCCGGAGAGCTGACGGATCTCGTCACGCTGCGCATCGGAGAGGAACTTGTCGATCGGGCCCTTGAAGTTTGCCTGACCTTCCACAGCGGTCAGATATCCAAGACCCTTCATGCCGATGGAAGTAGCGAATTTGAGGGAATCCTCAAAGAACTTCTTGGAGCAGCCTGCGCAGTTTGCAACAATGCCGCGCACGGGCTTGCCTTTGAAGATCGGGAAATCGACATTTGCGAAGAAGTCTGTCAGGTCAATGATCTCCAGCGGATTGCGCAGATCGGGCTTATCAGAGCCGTATTTGAGCATTGCATCTCTATAGGTGATGCGCTCAAACGGTGCATCGGAGATCTTTGCATCCGGCTTAAACTTCTTAAAGGTATCGGAGATGACTTCTTCGCAGACAGCGAGCACTTCATCCTGTGTTGCGAATGCCATTTCGAAGTCGAGCTGATAGAACTCACCGGGCGAACGATCCTGACGCGCATCCTCATCGCGGAAGCACGGAGCGACCTGATAATACTTATTGAAGCCGGAGACCATCAGAAGCTGCTTGAACTGCTGCGGAGCCTGCGGAAGTGCATAGAATGTGCCCTTGTGCTTTCTGCTGGGGACGAGGAAATCACGCGCACCTTCCGGAGAAGAAGCGGTGAGGATCGGTGTCTGGATATCGAGGAAGCCGAGGTCTTCCATTTTGCGGCGCAGATAGGTGATGACTTTCGAGCGCAGAATGATATTCTCATGGATCTTCGGATTGCGCAGATCAAGATAACGATATTTCAGGCGCACTTCCTCACGGGTATCCATTGATTCGGCAGGGATAAACGGCAGCATGGATTTCGAGGGGCCGAGCAGCTCCATTTCTTCCACATGCACTTCAACAAGACCTGTTTCGAGTTTGGGGTCAACGGTTTCGGCATCACGCTCCACGACCTTTCCGGTCACGGAGATGACACACTCTCTGCCGATGCCTTTGAGCATGCTGTCATCGTGGAAAACGACCTGTGTAATGCCGGTCTCATCACGGAGTGCGAGGAACAAAACGCCGCCGTGATCGCGGATGGTATCGACCCAGCCGGCAAGGGATACGGTCTGACCGATGTTTTCCTTGCGCAGCGCGTTGCACATAACGGTACGGTACATAAAAAATACTCCTTCCAGAACTGAAAAAATAAAAAACGCCCCAAAGCAGTCTGTTCTCTGAGACTGCTTCGGGACGAGCATTTCGGTTGCATGAAAAAGCCCGCGGTGCCACCCGATTTAACCGGATACCGCCTGTGCGACCAGCGGGAAACGGTTCACTTTTTGGGGCATATTTCGGATTGAGCGCCGCATATAAGCAGACGCGGGAGTGTTGCCGCAGCCGCAGATCTCGTGACAATGCTTTCAGCCCGGGGCGTTGTCTCTCTGACCGAAACCGTATTGCAGAACGGGTCTCCTGATACTTATTTTAGTGCATTTTCGCAGATTTGTCAAGCAAATTTGCCCGCCGCGGGGGATGAAGTCTCATTTTTTCCGTTCTTCACAAAATGTGCATTGACAAACATCCTAAAAATGTGATATAATATGGACATGACGCGGAAGGCGCTCATGAAAATCATCATATCTAAAGGAGGATACGATCATGGAATTGAAGGGATCCAGAACAGAAGCGAATCTGATGGCAGCATTTGCCGGTGAATCACAGGCACGCAATAAGTACACCTATTTTGCATCGAAGGCACGCAAGGAAGGTTATGTACAGATCGCAGAGATCTTTGAAGAAACTGCGAACAATGAAAAGGAACATGCAAAGATCTGGTTCAAGGAACTCAACGGCGGTGAGATTCCGGATACGATTGCAAATCTCAAGGCAGCAGCAGACGGCGAAAACTACGAATGGACAGATATGTATGTCGAATTCGCAAAGGTTGCAAAGGAAGAAGGCTTTAACCGTATTGCAGCGCTGTTCGAGATGGTCGGCAAGATCGAGAAGGTGCATGAGGAGCGTTATCGCAAGCTGCTTGCAAACGTGGAAGGCGGTCTGGTATTCTCCCGTGACGGTGACATGATCTGGGAATGCAGCAACTGCGGTCATATCGTGATCGGTAAGAAGGCACCGCAGGTATGTCCGGTTTGCGCACATCCGCAGGCATATTTCAAGCTGCGTGCAGAAAACTTCTGATTGAAATAAGACAAACATTGCCGGTGTGCTGAAAAAGCATGCCGGCAAATTTTTTTGAAAAAAGCTGTAAGGTTTCGGCGGGAACGGACACTTATTAACAGGATTTGCAAATCTGAACATGAAAGAAAGGGGGAACGCAGATGGAGATATTTGAAGAAATATACCGTGCACATCAGGCGGATGTGTATCGGTTTCTGATGCGGCTGACCGGCGGAAATGCAGCATTATCGGAAGAATTGACGCAGGAAACGTTTTATCGGGCGTTCCTTTCGTTTCAGAAATTCCGCGGAGAATGTCAGATGCGGACATGGCTGTGTCAGATCGCAAAAAATCTGTATGCGCATCAGATCAAGAATGAAATGCGGCAGCGCAAATATACAGAGCAGGAACAGCAGCCGCCGGATACCGGCATGCAGTCGGCGGTGGAGCAGCGGGAGCAGCTTGAACGGCTGCGGGAGGCGGTCAGCCGCTTGGAAGAACCGGCGCGTTCCGTTGCGGAATACCGGCTGTATTCGGAAATGAGTTATGCAGAGATCGCAAAGCTGCTGCATATCAGGGAGAATACGGCAATGGTGATATTCAGCCGTGCGAAGGCAAAGATCCGAAAAACGCTGAAGGAGGAATACGGCTATGAAATATAATTGTGAAATGATACGGGATCTGATGCCGCTGTGCGCAGACGGCGTTGCATCGGAATCCAGTCAGCAGGCAGTGCAGACGCATCTCCGGACATGCGTGGAATGTGCAAAGGAATGGGAAGCGGTCAAAGGCGATTTGCAGATCCCGCTTCAGGAAGTGCAGGTGCTCCCGGCAGAAGAACGCTATCGGAAAACCGCAAAACGCTATCGGAAAAAGCGTGTGCTGCGGATCATTTACGGCTTCATCGGCATCGTGATGCTGCTGTTTGTCTTAGCATGTTCACCGCTTGCATACGGGCATCTCACAGCCCGCGGTGCGCTGCGGAGTGCGATCCGGCACAGCACATTGTCAAAGTATTCTGATTTCGAGATCGTCTGCGAAAAGAAGTGGAAAGCCTCAGAAAGAACGCTGAACGATTCCAATGAAGATGCAATGTACTGGCTGATGGACAAAGAAGATCCGACATGCATCCGGTTTTATCAGTTTGCACGCGGCGAATGGAATTTGTATGATGAGCGTGCAAGCGGCGTGCTCCCGTATGATGCATCTGCTCCGCTGATGCTTATGGATGTTGTCACCTGTCCGGCATACGGCAATGTGATCCTGCTGCCGGTTTATGTAAATGATGCATCGGTCAAAACGGTGGAGATCACAATAGACGGTGAAACGCAGTCCGGCACGCCGAATGAAAAGGGCGTGTGTCTGCTGCAATTCCGGTTCAATGCCATGATCTATCAGCTCATGGAGAAGGGCGAATGGCAGGGAAAAGCGATGGATGCGGACGGTAATGTTTGCTGCGTGCTGGAATATGATAAAACGAAGTACGCCGCATATAAACCATATGGCTGGGTCAGACAATCATAACGGAAGGGGGCACAATTATGAAATACCAATGTGATATGATAGAAGACCTGATGCTGCTTTGCGCGGAAGATACGGCATCGGCAGAAGGACGCACGGCAGTGCGGGAGCATATTGCCGAATGCAGAAACTGTTCTGAAAAATGGCACAGGCTGACGGGCAGCAGGAAAGTAGCTGCTGCAAAAAGATTCGTGCTTCCGAAGAAATGGAAGATCGGCTTGACTGCGGGCGCGGTTACGGCTTTTGCGGTGTATCTTGCCATGCAAACGATCGTGCCGTATGCAAAGATGTATTATTTCGAATGCGGTGATACGCCGGAAGAAGCGATCGAACATGCGGTGCAGGAACGGGAATGGGTCACGGGGCCTTATGATGCAGACCGGATCCTTGGTACATACCAGGAAGATGACGATTCCTGGTTCTGCTGGATGCTGAACGGCGGCGGATGCGGCACATATTATGTGAATCCGTTTCACGGGCGATATTACTGCGGCGGGGAAACATCGCGGAGTCTGCCGGAGGATCTTGCGATCTGCGGCTTATGTGAACAGTCACTCTATAAAGACGATGAAGCACAGGAAACATTATATGCGTTTTATGTCCGGAACGAAGCAGTCAAAACCATGCAAATGACGATCGGAACAGAAACACAAACGGCAGACTGCAATGATAAGGGCTTGTGCATCATGGTGTTTTCAAAGGAAGACAGAATGATTCCGGAAAGACCTGAACGCAGCGGAACGGCAATGGATGCGGAAGGGCATGTGCTCTATACGCTGCGGGAATCGGATGCGAAAAACGGGAACACGCTGTACACATGGGAAGCGGCAGAAGAATAAGAAAAAATGCATGCACTGCGAAAATTTGCGGTGCATGCAAAATTTTTTTGAAAAATGTGTGAGGATTGGAAAAGAGATACCGTATACAAAGACAGGAAGGCAAATAACCGGTTGCTGATTTCCGTAAAGGCGGCACAGCGTGACTGTGTCTGAATAAAAAACACATACATTACAGGAGGTATTATTATGAAAAAGTTTACAGCTTTTCTGGCATCGCTGACTGCACTGACAGTCGCAGCACCGTTTGTACTGACGACATTTGCAGAAACGATCCCGGCAGAAAACGGGGTTTATGTATCGGCATCAGCCCCCGGACTGAGTGAACTGGTCTTTGAGGATTCCCTTTATTCCGAATTGTATCTCGGAGAGAGCTGCTGCTATTATGTGGATGGCTATTTTGAGGACTTGCCGGAATATTACCCCGGCGAAAACCCGATCACATACCGGGTGGAAAATGAAGATGTGCTTCGGATCGACGATATCTATGATGACTGCGTCACGATCAGCGCAATTGCACCGGGTACATCGAAGATCTACGCAATCGCACCGGACGGCAGAACGGCTGAATACAGCATTACGGTTCTGGAAGATACATTCCGTTTTGCGGACAGACAGGCAGACGGCTGGGTAGAGGAGATCGGCAGCGTTGCAACGATCGGCGGCGAAGATGTGACATTCACTGTTTCGGATGACACCATCATTGAGCTGATCGATACAGAGGACGGCGTTGCGACCTTCCGCGGACTGCGCGGCGGTCAGGTGCTGATTACCGCAACAGACGGCAAGACCGGTGAAACCGCGAGTATTCTGGTGCAGGTTCACGGCTATGTTGAAACGGATTTTTCGGATTTTCATTTCACCTCGACTGTCTCAACGGTGCAGACCGGCGAGATCGGCGAACTGCATATCTGCGGCGAACAGGCGGCAGAATTCAGTATTGAGAATTCGGAGATTCTGGAGATCATCAGCACAGACGGCGGCAGATTGGTGTTCAGAGGACTCACCCCCGGTGAAGCGATCGTAACGGCAACATCGCCGTATGAAGGATCAATTGCGACTGCTTATATCGAAGTCATTGATCCTGCAACCACCACGACCATCGTGACACAGCCGGTTTTTGACGATCCCGCTGTGACAACGACCACCCGGAATGACAGCGATTACGGATACGATACCACAACGCTCACCACGACGCTCAGCGGCAGAGAAACGTATTATACCAACACGACCGCAATACTTGTGGATTATCCGGAAGGAAACATCAAGTTTGACAAGAACAATATTTCGATCGAAAAAGGCGATGAGCTGACACTCACCGTGCAGGGCTATGAGGATGACAATACATATGAACCGGGCGAATCGCCGCTGAAGTTCTGGCTGCTGGATAATTATTCTGCGGATATTGTGCGGGTGCAGGGGCTGTCCGTGACGATCAAGGCATGGGAAGAAGGCGGCGTATATGTACATGCACAGACACCGGACGGCAGAATCGCACTTGCATGGATCGGTGTCATTCCGAAATCCGAACCGCGGACAACATCGCCGGATGATGTACCGGTTTGCACCACGACCTCTACTTTCGTAATCACCGACGTGATCGGCGGAACCGATCATGATTTCATTGAGACATCCATAACAGAGCCATATTATATCGGTACAACGGCAAGCGGACTGACCACAGCACCGGTCGATCAGGGTACAACAACGAACACAACTGATGTTACCTACGGAACCGATCATTGTTACATTGATACATCCACAACAGATCCGTATTATAT
>DMBA01000244.1 GCA_003446315.1 Ruminococcus sp.
GAAGCGAGCGATGAAGCACTGGGACTCGATCTCGGTGCAGTGGATTATATCACAAAGCCGATCGACAAGATCAAACTGCTTGCGCGGATTCGTGCGCGGACACGGAAATCCGGTCAGTCAACACCGGAGACAAGCTCCCGCCGCGGCAGAGTGGATTATGATAAACTTACGGTGGATATGGACGGCTATGTGCTGCGCGTCAACGGCAAGGTGATTGAAACACCGCCGAAGGAACTGGAATTGCTTTATTGTCTTGCATCCAATCCCAATCACGTTTATACCCGTGACCAGCTTCTGGATGAGGTCTGGGGCTTTGAATATTACGGCGATTCCCGTACCATTGATGTGCATATCAAGCGTCTGCGCGAAAAGCTGGAAGGCGTTTCGGATAAGTGGGAGCTGCGCACAGTATGGGGTGTCGGCTATAAATTTGCAGTACCGGATGAAACGGAATAAGCCATGCTGAAAAGTGTTTACAGCAGAATCTTTTATCTGTGTACGATCATTCTGGTGTTCACCTGCGCCCTGACCGGTGTCATCCTGCTGATTACTGCCAACAGGATGTATGAAAAGCATGCGGTCGAGGGCTTCGGCAAAACAGCCAGTATTCTCCAGAACCGGATCATGCGTCTGTATTCCGAGCAGAATCAGCTCCCGATCGACGCTTTGCAGACCGAGCTGGAAACATATACGCTGAATGAAAATATTGACTGTTATCTGTTCGATCAGGAAGGCAAATGCATTGTGCGCTCCGATTATAATGCAACAGAGATCTCACTCAGCGGAGCGATGCGGTTTGCCGCTGCCGATGAACCATATTGCCAGATCGGCGCTGCCAGCGGAAATTTTACGGAATCGACTGCCACTTATGTGGTGCGGCTGACGCTGGATAATGTAACGTATTATCTGATGCTGCTGTTTCCGGTGTCATATCTCAGCGAATTCTCGTCCCGCCTGCTGATGATCCTTGTGATTTCGCTGCTGCTTGCCGGATCGGTCGGCGCAACGGTATTTTATATGAATACTGCGCAGGTGCTCAAACCGCTGACTGCCATCACCCGCGCAGCAGAGAACTATGCAAAAGGCGATTTTTCCGCAAGACTGCCGGAGATCAGTGATCCGGAGCTTGGCAGACTGACCGATACCATGAACCGCATGGCAGATTTCATTGATAAAAATGAACGCTCACGGCGGCGCTTTGTATCGGATGTTTCCCATGAGCTGAAAACACCGATGACATCCATCGGCGGCTTTGTGGACGGCATTCTGGACGGCACGATTCCGCAGAAGGAACAGAAGCATTATCTGAAAATCGTATCGTCGGAGGTGCAGCGTCTTTCCCGACTGGTGCATTCCATGCTGAATATTTCACGGTTTGAGGAAGGTACTTACCGCCCGAATTATGAGCGCGTGGATATCACCAATCTGCTGATTACAACGCTGCTGCTCTTTGAGGAAAAGATCGAAAACAAAGGGCTTTCCGTGGAAGGACTGGATGTCTGCCCGCGCACTTATGCGGAAGTGGATGTGGACCTGATCCAGCAGGTTTTTTATAATCTCACGGAAAATGCAATCAAATTCGTCAATAAGGGCGGCACACTGTTCCTTGCCGTGGACAGCGATGACGAACAGGTGCATGTGCATCTGCGCAACAGCGGCGAGGGCTTGACAGAAGAAGAGATTCAGCATGTGTTTGAACGTTTTTATAAAACCGATGAATCCAGAGGCCGTGACACCACCGGTGTCGGGCTGGGACTTTCCATTGTCAGCCGGATCATGGTGCTGCACAGCGGTACCGTGACGGTCAAGAGCATCAAGGGAGAGTATACGGAATTCATTATCAGTGTTCCGCTTCGGCAGTATGAGCAGGAAGACTGAACCGACAGCGACAATTTCCATGGAGGTGCTCCTATGACAGATGATGAATTGAAGGAATTGCTCGGTGATGTTCCGCGGCTGAAAAAAGAACTGCAGCCGGAATCTGCGGAAACTCCCGCGGCGCAGCCGGAATCTACAGAACCGCTGCCTTCTGCCGTTCCGGATGCTCCGCCGGCAGAACCCGAAGCAGAGATCCCGCCGCAGCCGATCACACCGGATGTACCTACAGCAGATCCTTCGCCGTTTCAGGAGCCGGCACCGTTTGATCCGTTTGCAGCCGCGATGCCGCATGATCCTTTTGGCGGTCAGCCCCCGCAGCCGCCTTCGGATGATCCGTTTGCAGCGACTTATGCCGCAGCCGCAGCACCCAAACCGCGCCGGCATATTCTGCTTTCCGTGCTGTTGTTTCTGCTGATTGCAGTTTTGATCGCATTTGCAGTATTATGTATTGTTCTGGATACCCGCAAGGGCACTGCTTCCACCGGCGGTTACCGTGCCGGCGATGTGATCGAAGTCAATCTGGTGCAGCATGACCGCCCCGAAGGTCTGCCGGAAGATACCGATGAGAACGGCAGATATACGGTTGCAGGCATTGCAAAGCATGTGATGCCGAGCATTGTTGAGATCTATACTTATTCAGACGGGAAAATGAACGGTTCCGGTTCCGGCATTATTCTTTCAGAGGATGGTTTTATCGCCACAAATGCACATGTGGTCAGTGATGCCAGCGGTTATACGGTTCATTTGTTTGATGATGAGCAGGAACAGAATACATCCGGCTATGAAGCGACCCTGATCGGGCACGACTCCAAAACGGATCTGGCAATCCTGAAAATATCCGCACACGGTCTGAAACCGGCGGCGCTTGGCAATTCTGATGAAGTGCAGCTTGGAGAAACCGTCTGTGCGCTGGGCAATCCGGCAGGACTCAGCGGCTCGATCACAACCGGCATCATTTCCGGTATGGACAGAAAGGTGCGGGCGCAGTCCACGAATTTTGAAATGGATTGTTTCCAGACGGATGCAGCCATCAGCCCGGGCAATTCCGGCGGTGCGCTGGTGGATCTTTATGGCAATGTCATCGGGATCACATCCTCGAAATACAGCAGCGGCTTATTTACCGGCACGCAATATGAAGGACTTGGCTTTGCAATTACGATCAATGAAGCAATGCCGATTCTCACAGAATTGATGGAGCAGGGATATGTCAGCGGCAGAGTACGCATCGGTATTCAATTCCTCAGCAACAGCGATGCACACAATGAGCTGGAAGAAGACGGCAAGAAACTGCCGAAAGAGCTTGACGGACACGGCATTCTCGTGATGGCGATTGCGGATGACTCAGATCTGAAAAACACGATCATGAAAGACGGCGACTGGATTCTGACCATGAACGGCAAGAACGTGACGGATTATGATTCCGTGAATGAAGCGATTGCCGGCTGCGTGGGCGGTGATTCGGTGCATTGCCGCTGCGGACATGTAGAAGAAAGCGGCAAGCTGAAAACATACGAAATTGATTTCCGTTTGCTGGAAGATCAATCCGGCGACTACTAAGGCAACACCGCACAAAGCACGCCTGACGGCTTGGCGGCGCATCTGCACCACCAGCT
>DMBA01000392.1 GCA_003446315.1 Ruminococcus sp.
AAAACTTTTATTTCGGCTTCGCCGCTTTTGCTTAAGTTGTTGGCATTGTTTTGGGCTGCCCCTTTGACGGGTTTGCGCGGAAGCCGGTATCAATCATCGCTTCAGCGATATCTTCGAAAGCATACCACCGGTATGCTTTTCATTATACTATATTTTAACTGAAAAAGCAAGCGCGGATGCCGCACAATGCTTCCGGCAAGGAGAAACCCGAAACACAATGATGCCCAAAATCTTATATCTGACAGATCTTTATTACCCGGCAAAAGGGCGGAATTATTATGAAGAAGACATCTTCATTGCAGGCAGACTGATGCAGCCGAGCCGCCGCATCATTCCGGCTGCCATTGCTGCTTTCCTGCCGGTGCTCATCGGCATCCTCGCATTCGGCTGGATCCCGCTGCATGCAGAAGGCGGCTTCATCAGATTCATCTGTTTTATCGGCTGTTTTCTCGTCTGCTTTATCTCCCGCGCAATCCTGTTTATCCGGCGGGAAAAAGCGGAAAATCAACAGCTTGCAGATGCGCCGAAACGCTATAAAACAGCATGAGCTGAACGGCTAACCATACCGAAAAGCACCTGCGGGAACGATTTTGTGCCCGCAGGTGCTCTTTTTGCAGCCGTATTTAATTTGCATTCTGCGTCGCCTGTCTGGGTGCTGCATTTACCGTGATAATTCCGATGCAGACCAGCAGCAGTGCAAGCATAAAGCTCAGATTGATCTGCGACCCCTCATGCAGCACCAGCGCGGAGATCACCACGCCGCATACCGGATTCAGGAAGCCGAATACCGCAACACGCGAAACCGGATTGTGCTTCAGCAAGACTGCCCAGATTGAATATGCAGCAGCCGAAATAAAGCTGAGATACAGCATCAGCAGAAAAGACTGCGGCGTAAAATGCGGTATCCTTCCGCCGCCGAGCATGCCAATCAGCATTAAAACAATACCGCCGAAGAAAAACTGCCAGCCACTCAGCAAAACCGGATCTTCACCCTTCGAGAGCTTCTTCATGCTTGCGGACGAGAATCCGCTTGCGACCGTACAGAGCAGGATCATGCCGTCCCCGATAAAATTGAAGCGCAGACCGGCAAGCAATCCGCTGAGATTGATGAGAACGATCCCGGCAAAGCCGATCACAGAGCCGGTCAGTTTGCGTGCGGTGATCTTCTCCAGATGAAATATTGTGCCGGATATCAGAATCGCCAGAAACACATTTGCACCAACCAGAACCGATGCCTTGACACCGCTGGTGTGCGCCAATCCGATATAATAGCAGAAATACTGCGCTATGGTCTGATAAAAGCTGATGATACCGATTTTCCGGAATGACTGCCGCTGCGGAATCAGCAGCTTTTTTTGCAGGATACTGCCGCCCGCAAGCGCCATCAGACCGGCAACAGCAAAGCGCAGTCCGCCGAATGTGAGCTGATCTGCCCATGCGTCATCCCTGATGTGCAGCAGGACATATCCGGTTTTGACCGCAGAAAACGCGCTGCCCCATAATGCACAGCATAAAAATGCAAGCAGCGCAACGATCCAGATATTTTGCAGAATATCTTTTTTGTTCATCTATCGTCACTTCCCATATCAGTATACCACATTTTCCGGGAAAAGTCCAGATGGATTGCTCTGTGAAACTGCCGGAAGCCATAAAAAAACATGCTCCGGACACTTCCGAAGCATGTTTTTGCAGTGGACCCGAAGGGGATCGAACCCTCGACCTCCGCGTTGCGAACGCGGCGCTCTCCCAGCTGAGCTACGAGCCCGTTGATACCTGATTATTATAGCACAAAAAAAGAGATTTGTCAAGCATTTATCCCAAGCAGATCTCCTACACATGAAAAAGCAGCGCCCGCAGTCATTGACCGCAGGCGCTGCATCTTTTCATCTTATTTTTTCTTATTGTTTTTTTCCGGTTCTGTCTTCTCCTGCTTGGGTTCCTCATCGGGCTGCTCCGGAAGCGGTTCTGCACCGGAAAGGGCTGCTTCCACCTCAGCAAGATTCTTCTTTCTGCGTGCTTCTTCCTTCAGCGCCTGTACAAATGCAACTGTCAGATACGACATCATGAGCAGCAGCTCAATGCCGAAGACCGGCAGGATCGCACGGGAAATGCCGCTTTTCACAGTCGCAGCGACCTCAGATGTTGCCGGCACCAGAACATTATATGCATTTGCAAGCGAAACATTCTGATAGTAGTCATCCGCAGTATCATTCACAAGCTGGATCAGGTCATTGACCTTTTCATTCAGGCTTGCCAGATCCACTTCGATCTTTTCCACCTTATCGGTGCTGCCGACAACTGCACGCTTCAATGCGGTCAGTCTCTGCTTATAATACTCAATGCTCTGATCGGTTTCCGAAAGGCTGTTCTGTGCAGCGATCTTGCGGTTAATCAGCTTATCGTATTCCTCAGAAGCAATGGATGATTCTGTATTTGTGGTGGTGTCGCTGAAAATGATGATCTGGTCTTTTTCATAAGCATCAAAAGATTCCTGAATGGTTCTGAGTGTTTCCTCATCCGTTTTCTTCTGACGCTCCAGATTTTCAATGCGGTATTCATAATACGCCTGCAATCTGTCCTTATCCTTGGTAATGTTATAAACATTGAGATAAGAGGAGATCAGATCCAGATCGAGATCCTGAACGGAACTGATCGCTGATTTCAGGTCAGCGAAGGTATAACCGGTTGCGGTGGAACGGAACCGTGTTGTATCATCCGAAGAAAGGCTGTTGACATAGCGCTTCAATGTGCCGAGCGTTGTGCGGAACATATCCACAGCTTCCGCATAATCATAATCGGTATAATCCAGCGTTGCGAGTGCACTGCCGAGCGCTTCATTATATCCGAACCGTTCAAAGAAATAATCCCGGTAGCAATCCAGAATGGTATTGAGGAGCTGCACTGCGTCCGAACGGTTCAAGCCGGAATCTTTATAGTCAAAGGTGATGGTATACTGTGTGGAATACCATGTTTCCGCAAGCATTGCCTGTGCAGCGGCAAGCTGACCGGTCTGTGCATTTTCATAAATATTCTTATATGCAGTGATGCGTTCCACAGTATCTTCCGGGATCAGACCTTCGATGAGGATATCTTTGCGGACGGTCTCCAGCAGTTCCGGTTCAAATCCGCAGTCACCGATCGCTTTTTCAATGACATTCGGCGATTTGACGGTATTGACATCAAAATCAGTGCCGTCCGGGTTTTTACCATTTTCAATGCCTTTATAGGTAAAGCTGACCAGTGCACGCACCGGTGTCGCCGTGGTTGTACTAAAAAACATACTCAAGCCGGTGATAAAACCGCCGACAATCACTGAGGTCAAAAACCATGCCGCGAAATGCTTCTTTAATTTCCGGAATACCGCCGGAAATGAAATCGTTACATCATCATCCCGCCGGTCATCATTTTTCAGGATAACATTGACATTTTTCTCGTTTTTCACGAAATCTGCCATAATTTTGCCTCCGTATCGTTTTTGGCATCTATGTATTGACACCTAATTTACAGTATAGCATATTTCCGAAATGATAGCAAGTACAATATGAACACCAAACAGAAATTTCTCTTTTTTGCACAAATCCTCAAATAGAAACAAAGCATTATCTGCCGTTTTTACGTTTCCTGTTTCCCGCGCATCTGCTTTGACGCATTCCTTTTTGAAGACAAGAAAAAGAAATATGATAAAAATTGTCATTTTCTCTGCAATTCGCTTGACATAATCGTAAAAATATGGTATGATATACTAAATGCAATTCGATAATGGATTGGTTTGTATTACAAATAATTTACATATATAACAGCGAGGAGGCATTGCACATGTTTATGAAGGACGATTCCAAATATCAGGAATTGAAGAACCTTGGGGATGAATTGGAGGATCTTCTTCGCAGTCCGGATCATTCTGAACAGGATAAGCAGGTAAAATTGATGGAATATCTGAATCTGCTGAATAACGAACGTGCAGCCGATCTCGGTGTGCTGTTCACGGAACGCATGCTGAACCGCATCAAGGCAGCAGTGGATGCGCACCCGACAGCAGATGTTGCCGTCGATCAGCTTTACACCTGTCTGCTTGTTCAGCAGTTCCACTCCATGCAGTTTGATCTGTGGCGGGCACATCCGGCAATCGAAAGCTGCCGGAATGCACTGGCAATCATCGAAGCTGACGGCAAATGGTCTGATTGTCTGCGGTACTGTCAGGATACGGCAAACACCTATGCAGAAGCGCATTTCTGGCCGGAAGCACTTTATTATTCCATACATGCCCATAACAGCGTGCGGGAATTGCTGAAGCAGGATGTGCATGTGCTGGAAAACGGTGAGTTGCTGGATATGGAAGACAGTGCATATTCCATCCTGACATGTGCATTGAATACAGCAGAGGGCGTGACACCGGAAATCGAGGAGACACTGCGCAATGATCTCGGCTCCGACCGCTACAGCAGTGTGCTTGCTGAGGTGCAGGAAATGAAGGATTCCGAACCGGTTTTCGATCCGGTCGAACTGACACCGGAATATCTTGCAATCCGCTATGAACTCGAAGAAAAGATCGACGAAGCGCTGGAACATGAGCGCGGTTATTATGATTACTGCAAGGAATACTGGATGGCAAAGCGCCTGATCCTGCGCTCGGATTACGGCATTCGCTGGAAATCGCCGGCGACACTGAATCCGAATGAAGAATTCCACTGATCGCACAAACACCGGCGGAACCGAAATGTCCCGTCGGTGTTTTTATGCCTTGTTTTGCAAAAATATACGGATATGTAACTTTTTAGGTGGTTATGAAATCTATATAGCATCTTTTCACTAATTAAAATCAATGACGGGATTCCAAAGGGATAAGTCCCTTTGGTCAGGAGTCCAGAGGGCGGAGAGCCCTCTGGTCGCGCTCCGCAGAGCGCGAAATCCCCCATCGTTCAAAAAGGGGAAGATTGGGGCTTGGGGAAAGTACCCCGTAGGGCTGCTTTCCCCATTCTAAATAGCATCGCAAAGCGATTCTTTATTCTTTTAACCATTTACAGCCGCACTTTTTGTAACAGAAACCACCCCAAAAGTTCTTAGCCCAAATATACTTGCAATTTGATGCCGGATGTGCTATAATAGTTAGCGAAGACAAACTGCTATATGCAAGGGGGATAGGTATGGGCAGCAAAAACCAGACATCCGGCGAACAAGCCGCCGCGATCATGAAACAGAAAGCCTTTATCAAAGCCGAACTGGACAGGCAGCTTTCACAAGCGGAAAGTGACCGCATCTGGATGAAAGCAACCAAAAAACTCGAATCATATCTGACACGATATGCGGATCTTCCGAAAGGGGTGCATTCGCATACAGACAGCATGATTTTCCCGTCTGCGGCAATCTATCTGACGGCAAAGGAAACACTCAGCGCAGAACAGGCTTACAGCGTCATCGAAAACGCCGCCGCCGCAAAAACAAACGATATAGGCAAAAAACTCGCAAAAATCATGAAGATTCCGGGATTTGCAGGATTCTTCATCAAAATGTGGGATCCGGTCAGCAAAAAACAGTTCGGGGCAGCATGCGGATTCAAAAACGTGTTTTATCCGAAGAAAAAAGGCGAATACCGCATGGATATTCTCGCTTGCCCTTATCAGACATATTTCTCTGAACTGGGCTGCCCGGAGCTGACGAAGATCTTCTGCGACAATGACTTGCGTACTTACGGCAATCTGCCGGGATTGCAGTTCATCCGGACATCCACCCTCGGAACCGGCGGAGAACGCTGCGACTTTTATATCAAAAAGGTCTGAACCATAAAAATGCACAGCATCCTGTATTTGCAGAATGCTGTGCTTTTTTTATCGCCGGAACCACGCTTTCATAGTATCCAGCACCTGAATCAGCTCGGCTTCTGTAATCACATATGGCACCATCGCATAGAGATATTGCAAAAACGGTCTGCTGAAAACGCCGTGTGCACAGGCAAATTTCTGATATCCGTTCAGCACCGCCGCATCATAGACCTCTATGCAGACGCAGCCGCCCATGATCCGGATCTCCTTGATGCGCGGATCCGTAAAGCCCTGCATTTCACGCTGCGTGATCTCTGCGATTTTCCGGATCCTGCCCATATAATCTTCCCGTTCAAACAGCTCAATTGATTTGAGTGCCGCACGGCAGGCAAGCGCATTGCCCATGAATGTCGGGCCGTGCATGAGTGCATGTGTCGGGTCATCGCTCCAGAATCCTTCCCAGACCCTGCGGTTTGCGATCGTTGCAGCATGCCCGATATAGCCGCCGGTCAGCGCCTTGCCCAGCACCAGAATATCCGGCAGAACAAGATCTGCAACAAAGCGGTTGCCCGTTCTGCCGAATCCGGTCGCCACTTCATCAAAGATCAGCAGCACATCATATGCATCACAAAGCTGCCGTGCACGCTCCAGAAATGCAATGTCATACATCCGCATCCCGCCGGCTCCTTGCAGCAGCGGCTCAACGATCATACAGGTCAGCCGGTCGCCATATGCCGCAAATGCCTGCTCAAGTGCCGGAATTTCCGTCGGAATATGCACAACACCGTGCTTTTTCTCATTCGCATTGCCGAACGCAAAATGATAATCGGCATCATCCCCGACTTCCATCGCCTTGAAGGTATCGCCGTGATAGGCATGCTCCAATGCAAGCACGGTATCCCGCTTTGCGCCGCGGTTCGTATTGAATTGCAGCGCCATTTTCAGCGCCACTTCCACGGCTACGCTGCCGGAATCCGAAAAGAAACAATAATCCAGATCGCCCGGAAGCCAGTCTGCGAGTTTCTCCGAAAGCTGCTGAACCGGCTGATGCGTCAATCCGCCCAGCATCACATGTGCAAACTGATCGAGCTGCTCCCGGATCACCGCATTGATCTCCGGATGCTGATAGCCGTGGATCACGCTCCACCATGAAGATATGGAATCAATCAGATCCATTCCGTCTTCTGTATAAAGATGCACACCCTGTGCGCGTGCGATCGGAATGGGCGCATCCATTGTTTTCATTTGTGCATAGGGATACCAGATCATGCCAAAACTCCTTTTTCGTTTTCCGCTGCATCTTCCGGCTGACAAATCGCCCGCAGCACCGCTTCTTCTATCTGCAAGGTATCGTCATTTTCCGCAACGCATGCAAGCACCGGCACACCGGTCAGCGCTTCACACATCATCCTGTTATCTTCTTCCATCGGATCGCCTGCATGAAACCGGTTCAGGATCAATCCCCTGACAGGCAGTCCGTGCGCTTTCATATAGGTACATGTCAGCACAACATTGTTGATGGTGCCAAGTCCGGCATCCGCAACGATCAGGCAGGGCAGTTCCAGTGCACGAATGATATCTTCCAGCATCAATTGCTGCGCATCATAGCGGATCGGGCAAACGATGCCGCCGCTGCCTTCTGCAATCACATATTCGTATTCCGCACAGAGGGCACGATAAGCCGCCGTGATCCGTTCCAGCTCCGCCGGATCTCCTTCCAGTTTCGCCGCAAGATGCGGAGATACGGCATTTTCATAGACATACGGGCACATGGATGCGGTCGGCTGTGCAATGCCGGAAATCTCCTTTACTTTGACCGCATCGCCGGGAATGAGCCTGCCGTCTGCGCCGCGTTCATTTCCGCTGACGGCTGCCTTGAAATATGCCGGATTGCAGCCGCATGCACGCAGCTTCCTGACCAGCAATGCCGTCACATAGGTTTTGCCGATATCGGTACCGGTTCCCGTGATAAAAATGCCTTTATGCATGTTCATTCTCCTTTGTTGCAAATCCGATCTCATGCAGCATGGCAATATCTTCCCGGATCCGGTTGCCGGACGTGGTCAGCATATCGCCGGTAATGGCGGCATTGACACCGGAACAAAATGCACGTTTTCCGCACTGTTCCATCAGATTTCGCCCTGCTGCCAGCCGGATATCCGCTTCCGGAATCAGGAAACGGAAGATGGCAGCCGTCCGCAGAATATCCGGTTCCGTGATCCGTTCCAGATGTTCCAGCGGTGTTCCTGCAATCGGAATCAGCGCATTGATCGGTACAGAGCGCACATGCAATTCCGAAAGCGTCAACGCCATATCTATGCGATCCTGCCATGTCTCCCCCATCCCGATAATGCCGCCGGAACAGACTTCCAGTCCGGCAGCCTGCGCCCTGCGGATACAGGCGATCTTATCTGCAAAGGTATGCGTTGTGCAGATCATCGGGAAATAGCGTTCCGATGTCTCGATATTCGCATGATAGCGCGTCACGCCTGCTGCACGGAGCTGCCGGAATTGGGCTTCGGTCAGCAATCCGTGAGAAGCGCAGATTTCCATTTTTGTCTCACGGGCAAGCAGACGGTCTGCTTCCAGCGCTTTTTCAAAATCCGCATCGCTGAGTGTCCGTCCGGCGGTGACGATCGCAAAGCGGTCAACGCCTTTTGCTTCATGATGCCGGCACTCCGCCAGAATCTGCGCTGCATCCAGAAAACCATATTCCGTGATGCCGGTGCAATGATGCGCAGACTGCGCACAGAATTTGCAGTTTTCGGAACATCGCCCGCTTCTGCCGTTGATGATGCTGCACAAATTGGCACGATTTCCGCAAAAATGCCGGCGCAGATTATCCGCGCCTTTGCAGAGCACATCCAGATCCGTTTCCAGCAAAAATCCCAGCGAATCGCTGCGGGTCAGCCGTCTGCCGGCACAGATCTCATCCACAAGCTGCATGATATTCATGATACAGCCACCTTTCGATTTAAGATCGGGATCAGGCGCTTGCCGAGCACAGCAGATAGTATGCACAGCACGATATCGCCCGGCACCGCCAATACAAAGCAATATAAAACCAGATCGCGCAGCGTCAGCCCGTTTTGCAGCACCAGCCGGCTGATGCACCAGTCATATGCCATGCCCATCGCATAGACCACCAGCAGCCCCGCAAAACAGCCCGTCAGCAGCCGCCGGTTGCTCAGTGCACCTGCATGCACGATCGAGCCGGTCAGATAAGAACCGGCAATAAAGCCAAGCAAATAGCCGAATGTCGGCTGAAGCACATAACCGATCCCGCCGCCGCCTGCAAAGACCGGCACACCGGCAAGCCCCAGCAGCACATAAACAGCGGATGCCGCAGCCCCTTTTTTCGCGCCGAGCAATACGCCGGCAAGCGTTGTGAACAAAAACTGCAATGTAAACGGACAAACCGGCAGCGGGATCCGAATATATGCCCCCGCCGTGATAAGTGCCGTAAACATCGCGGTCATGACCCAGTCTTTCGTTTTGATATTGCCACATCCTTTCGGTGAATTGCTTCTATTATAGCATTTACGGCGTTATTTGTCAACCTATCATTCGCAGCAGGGTGACAATAAACAGACTACTTTTACAAATCGTTAAAATAAGCGGCTTTTCACTGCACCGGCTTTGTGCAATGTCACAAATTGCAGCAAAATCGCTTGACTTCTTATTGCTTTTGTGTTATTATCATATTGTAAATAACACAGAGAGGTGATCCGAATGGATACAGAAAAAGAATTCCTGTCACAATATAAACTCACGGACTACGAACGCCCGTCCGTCACAGCAGATGTGGCTGCTTTTACCATTCGTTCAGAAGATAAAGTCAGCTACCGGAAGAATCCGGAGCCGAAACTCCAGCTCCTGCTGATCCAAAGAGGCGGACATCCGTTCAAGGGACAGTGGGCGCTGCCGGGCGGCTTCCTGCAACCGGATGAAACCATTGAAGCCTGCGCCCTGCGGGAAATACAGGAAGAAACCAATATCCTGCCGGTTTCACTGATGCCGGTCGGGGTATTCAGCACACCGGGGCGTGACCCCCGCGGCTGGATCATTTCAAACGCATATGTCTCGATCATCAGCGAGGATGCCGTGAAGCAGGTCGGGCAGGATGATGCCGCAGACGCACAGTGGTTCACGGTCGATTTTCAGGCAGAAGAAGACGGCATCTTTCACCTCACACTGACCTGCGGAGACATGACGCTGCATGCCGTTCTTGCCGAGGAGCAGACCCGTTTCGGGCGCACTTCTTACCGGATCATCGAACGCGGCGGACTTGCATTCGATCACGCTTCGATCATCGCAGCGGCACTGACCGCACTTCGGACAGAAGCAAAGAATTATGATGCGATCTTTGATTTTCTGCCGGAAAAATTTACGCTTTCTGCCTTGCAGAAGGTACAGGAAACCATCATGAATATTTCTGTTCTGCCCGCAAATTTCCGGAGAATGGTCAGCGGGTATGTTGAAGAAACAGAGGAATATCTGCGCGGAGAAGGGCACCGTCCTGCAAAGCTCTACAGACGAAAAGCCTGAACAGCCGCATCACACAAAAAAACGGAGGGAATCATTATGAAACTGGAACCGATCGTCATTTCGCTGCTGGACACTGATCTTTATAAGTTCAACATGGATCAGGTCATCTTCCACAAGCACACGGATCTGTGCGGACAGTATTATTTCAAGTGCCGCAATCAGGGCATCGTATTCACACCGGAAATGGTGCAGGAGATCAATGAACAGATCGACCACCTCTGCACGCTCCGCTTCACCAAAGAAGAACTGGATTATCTGCGCTCGATCCGGTTTATCAAGCGGGATTATGTCGAATTCCTGCGGCTGTGGCATCCGATCCGGGATTATGTCACCGCAGAACTGGATGAAAACGGCGAACTGCGCATCGTTGTAGACGGCCCGCTGTTCTCGGCAATGCAGTTTGAGATCTATCTGCTGGAAATTGTCAACGAAGTATATTTCAGAATGCAGTTTGATTACGAAAAACTGCGCAAATCGGCAGAAGAACGGCTGGATGCCAAGATCAAAGCCCTGAATGACGGCACTTACACCTTCAAATTTGCCGAATTCGGCTGCCGCAGAAGACTCTCCCGTGAATGGGAAGATGTGGTAGTCAGAAGACTGGTGACCGAAACAGATAAATGTGTGGGCACATCCAATGTCTATCTTGCAATGAAATACAATGTCACCCCCATCGGCACCTATGCGCACGAATTCGTCCAGATGTATCAGGGCATCGACTCGATCCCGCTTGCTTACACCAATCACTATGCCATGAAGGACTGGTATGACGAATATCAGGGCGATAACGGAACAGCGCTCACGGATACCGTCACAACGGATCTGTTCCTGCTGGATTTCAACCGTTCGATGGTCAACAATTATACCGGTGTCCGGCATGACAGCGGTGACCCCTATGCATGGGGCGAAAAAATGATCGCACACTACAAAAAATACGGCGTTGACCCGAAAACCAAACTGCTGCTGTTCAGCGACAGCCTTGATTTCGACCGTGCACAAAAGCTGTATGAATACTTCTGCGGCAAAACGAAAGTATCGTTCGGAATCGGCACATTCTGCTCGAATGATACCGAAGAAAAAGCACTGAATATTGTCATCAAGCTCCAGTATGTCAACGGCAGACCGGTCGCCAAACTCTCGGATGATACCGGAAAGGCAATGTGCCGTGACGAAGACTATCTTGCTTATCTCAAGCGTTCTGTCGCGTTCCGTCTGAACAGTAACGGGATCGAAACGGAATAAGACGAAAACAGCAAAAACAACGCCCCTAAGCGTATCATGCGCTTAGGGGCGAAATGATATTTTGGGGCATGTTCTTCTGCTGTTATGCCTTGAAGATCATGCGGACAAAGTTATAAATATGCGCGGTGATGCAGTTATCGCCGTGATAACCGCCTTCCACAACATGCCAGAGATGCGGTGTGCCGACTTTGTCAAACTCATTGTGATAGCCAAGCGGTGTATCCAGACGAACCACATTGTCATCCGTACCGCCGGTCAGCAGAATCAGGGACGGTGCAGCTTCCTCGCTCGACCACTTCCACGGGCCTTCCACAGCCGGTGCAGGGCAAATCGCGCCGATATAGCCAAACTTATCTGCATACTTCATGCCGATGCGCAGGGACTCTCTGCCGCCCATCGAGAAACCGGTGACTGCCGTATTTTCTCTGCCGGTCGCAACGCTGTATTTCTCCTCAATATGCGGCATCAGGCTGTCCACGATGTCATCCACAAAGTTGTCATAGCCCTGACTGGATTCATAATCGCCGAAATCGGTCGCTTTCTCCTTTGTCGCAGAGGTAAAGACCAGCGGCACGACCACGATCATCTCCTCTGCTTCGCCTTCTGCGATGGCATTGCAAATGATCTCCTTTGTACGGATCGGGGGATTATTGCCGGTCAGGATCATGCGGTCTTCGTCCTCGAAGAAGCCGTGCAGGATATAAAGCACCGGATATTCCTTGCTGCTGTCATAATCCGGCGGCAGCATAATATTATACGGTTTCTGCTTATTTGCCTTCTTGGAGAAATAATATTCCTTCGTGATCTTACGATCCGGAACGCCGGATTTCAGCGTATGCGAACTATTCGGCTCATACATCACAAGGCTGTCCTTGACCGCCGCGGTATATTCCGTGATGGTGCGCATGGTGCCGGGTTCCCGCGGATCGGTGGTCTTTTCCGGATAATCCTTTGTTTTGCCCAGCAGATATTCCTGATACCACTCCAGATCGGCAGCATTGACCTTTCCGCTGCAATTGACATCCGCAGCACGGTCTTTTGCACCCTTTGCGGCAAGCTGCTTTGCGAGGGAGAAGTCCGCCGCATTGATCGTGCCGTCCTTGTTGACATCGCCCAGAATGAAGGTCGATTTGCCGGCACCCGGAATGGCAGTGCCTTCCGGCGCACCGATCATGTCATCAATGACGAAATCTGTTTTGCTGTCCTCTGTTTCCACATAGATGTACATATTGGAAGCATCTGCCGGAATGGTAAATGCAGGATTGGAGAGCTGCACCCACGCACCCTTGTCGATGGTATCCGAAGCGATCTTGGTATAGCGTGTCACGCCTTCCGCATCGTCATATTGCAATGTGAAGTGGAACAAATCGGTATCGGTGCCCTTGTCATATTTCACATTGACGCTGAAGCTGTAGGTTTCGCCGGGCTTGCAGATCGCGCTGCTGAGTGCATGCGAAGCGCCGTTCCATCCGGCTTCACGGTTTGTAGCAGCCAGAGCGCCGCTGCCCTGAAATGCATCGCTGCTCTGTGCGACTTTTGCACTGCCTCTGCCGGTAAAGTCATCCGTACCGGTTTCAAATCCCCAGTGGAACCAATAGCCGTCGGCATCCTGCACGCGCACGACCGGCTGATTCCACGCAGCGCGTTCATAGTCAAAATAGTCGATATCGGCATAACCGCCGGTTGTTTTGGTTGCATAGCTGTAAATGCCGCTGCGATAACCGGTAAAGAGCTTGAGGTCATAGGACATGCTCAGCGTATTGCCGATGGCAGTCCAACTGCTGCCGTCATAGGAATAATAGAATTTTGCTTTATCAATATTATTGGACACATTGAAGTTTCCGTCAACCGTATTGAAATTGAATTCGACTTTCAGGAAGACTTCCTTGCCGTTCATCGGCACCTGCTCAATGATCTTATTGGAGCTGGTGTTGATCTCATCGCCGCCGTTTTCCGCCATATAGACATAGCGGCTGCCGTTATCGGCAACATATACGCCGACATTGCCATAGCGGAACTGGAATGCAGAAAGGCCTGCATAGTCGCCCGCTTTCATGCCGGAAGAATCGAGCTTGATGACCGAAGAACAAGCAGGACCCTCTGTCCGCATAGTCAGTGTATTGCGGGCATGGAGCAATTCAGAGGCGGTGGATTTATTGGTCAGGCGGAGCCAGCCCGGACGGTCTGTCACAGACCACGCGCTGTTATCCGGATTGTGATTCCACTGCCAAAGCAGACCGAGTTTATTGGCAGAATAGCTGAAATCGTCATCTGCTGCAAGTGCGGTGCCGGTATAGCCATCCGGCACGGTCAGAGTGACCGGTGCTTTGCCGCCCTTGCCCATCACAGGCCAGTCATTTTCCCATGTAAACGGGACGAGCACAGGCACACGCCCGACAGAGCCGTGATCTTGGAACAGCAAAGCATACCAATCGCCGTCCGGTGTGTCGATCACGCCGCCCTGTGCAACGCCGCTGCCGTAAGTGCCAAGACCGGAATCCAGCACCTTCTGTCCTTCAAAGGTACCGGTCAGGCTCTTGCTGCGGTAGCACAATTCGATTCTGCCGCTGCGGGAAGGCCATGCGATCACAAATACATAGTAATAATCGCCGATCTTATGGACATGCGAGCCTTCACCCGCAAGGTTATCCAGACCGGTTTTGAACAATGTTTTGTCCAGACCGCCCGCCTTGAATCCGGTCAGATCGTCATTGAATTCCTTGATCTTGATCTCACCGCCGCCGCCGTAAACGAGATACTTTCTGCCGTCCGTATCGAACAGCATGGAAGCATCATGATACATACCGCGGATCTCGCTGCGCGTCCATGTTCCGTTCTCGATGTCATCGGTTCTGTAGACATAGGAATTACCGGTGCCGTAGCTGCCGAAGAATACATAGAATGTGCCGTTGGAATAGCGCAGAGAGGTTGCCCATTGTCCGTGTGCATAATCATGTTCTCCGCCGGAAAGCGTCTGTTTTGCGCCGTCTGCGTAGGTGTCGTAGACATAGCCGCAGATCTCCCATGAAAACAGGTCTTTGGATTTCATGATCGGAACGCCCGGTGAAAAATACATCGTCGTGCTGACCATGTAGTAGGTATCCCCGACGCGAATGATATCATCGTCAGGCACATCCGACCAGATGAACGGATTTGCGATGGTTTCGCTTGCAGAAGCCTGCAAAGCAGGGATTTGCTGCGGCAGGGCGGTCAAAACGCCCAATGCACAGACCGCAGCGGTGCATGTGCTTAAAAATCTCCGGATTTTCATAATTTCCCCCATTTCTTCTCATTTATATATTTGCGGATAGAACCATACACTGTTTGAGAGGTCAGATATACGGCTCCACATCTATCATACCAGAACACAATCGCAAATTTCAATGAACAG
The DNA here is from genome assembly GCA_003446315.1 of Ruminococcus sp. Taxonomy (GTDB): domain Bacteria; phylum Bacillota; class Clostridia; order Oscillospirales; family Ruminococcaceae; genus Firm-04. The sequence continues at coordinate 14,941 of DMBA01000392.1, forward strand.
AATACAGTTTTTATGGATAATATGCAGGAATTTAACCGACTCCGGACTGCAAAGCAACTTTTTATGAAGAAAACCACAGAAAAAAAGCGCATGTCCGTAAGTACTGCGCTTATATAGAAGTTTTTCTATCATATGATTTCAGCTTTATGATCTTGATTATTTGTCC
>DMBA01000151.1 GCA_003446315.1 Ruminococcus sp.
CATACTATGCAGAAAAAAACAATGTCCTGATACATATTTTGCACATGCATATCCGGCGGACTTTAGATCATTTGCAGCGCGGCTTCCGCGCCCGGCGGACTTTAGAGTATTTGCGGCGGAGCTTCCCCGCTTATATATATTATGACGAAAAATCAATCGTGCGGTGTCGGGAAGTCCATCTGCATTCGTCAAAAGTATGGTTTGCAGAAGAACACCCGACTTCGGCGCTGTTTGCCCAACGGTGAACTTTAGATCATTTGCAGCGCGGCTTCCGCGCCCGCCGGATCCGGAATTTTCATAAAATCTTCATTTGCAGCAAAAAATCAGAATAAATTCATAAAATCTTCCTTTTTCTTCCGCTTTTTACAGGAATGAATCCGTTCCGCTTTTTTTGCCCCTTTTTCCCCGAAATCTTTGCTTTTGCGTCGAAAATATGCACCCCGATCTATGCTTTTTTGCACGCTCCGATGCAATCGGAACAGCAGTCTGCACCGCCGAAAGAATAACAAAAAATCCATTCCTGAAACCGCTTTGTAATCAAACCGTTGTTGCACTTTGTCGAAATATCGGTTATAATACAGATAGTCAAACAGGATCGCCAAACTGCCGGAAAGGAGACATGCCAATATGCCATCAAATCTGATCCATCGTGCCGGTGCATCCGCCTGCCTGCTTTGCTGCGCAGGAATGCTCGTTTCCTGTAAACCGGCGGAACCCCTGAAAAAAGATGCCGTCCCCATCGCCGTTTCTGCCGATGCAGACCCCATTCTGCATGCAGAGGACGGTGCACATTACCTCGACAGCACCATTGCGGATGCGCTGCATCTCCAGATGTGCATCCCATATGCCCTTGACTGGTATGATACTGCGGACGGCGTTGTGCAGTTCTGTGATCCTTCCGGTGTCAACCGCATTACCCTTGAATATCGCTCCGGGGATGATATGAAACGCTGCCGCGATGCCTATCTCCACGATATCGGCACGAAACTGCCCGAAAACCGCATCCGATCCTATGACCTGCAAACCATCGGCGAAAGTGCACTGAATGCTTATCGCATTGATGCAAGAGAATTGGTGCAGGATCAGCCGGAACATCTCATCAGCTATTGGTTCCTGGAGCCTGCACATGCATCCGGTCAGTATCACGGCTGCTATATCGTGACGGTCGATACCATTGCAGAAAACCTCGATGTGATGATGCGCTGTATTCCGTCTTTCGTTCTGCCGGAAGACTTCCGCCCGAATGCCGCCGGAGAGGAGCTTGCCTTATGAAATCCGGAACTGTTACGTTCCTGCGTCTTGTTGCCGGTGCAGCAGCACTCGGCTTCCTTTGCGTTATGCCGCTGACAGACCGCTTCTTCGGCGGAAATGTCGTCCGGATCGCTCCCGGTACACCCGGTTCTGCCGGTGATGCCGACGGAAACGGTACGGTCGATATGCTGGATGTGCAGGTGATCCGCGATATCTATAACGGGCTGACAAATCCCGATGACAATACCCGCAATGCTGCCGACATCAATCATGACGGTCAGATCAATTCCGATGATGCCGGCATCTTGCTGCGCTATCTCGCAGAACCGGATGCACCATCCGTTTCCCCCGATGTCTACTATCAGCAGCTTCAGGAGAAAGGAGCAGCAGAATGAAAAAACGGTTCGGCGTTTTTTTGCTCGCTTTGCTTTGCTGCGCACCGCTGACTGCCTGTTCTTCCGGTTCACAGACTGCCGCTGCATCCAGTCAAGAGGATGTGCGCTGTCCGCTGCCGGAGCAAGTGCCCGATCTCTCCTTCTTTCAGGAGCCCGTCACCGATGCGCCTGCCGAAACCGGTATCCCGGAGAATCCGCTTTATCAGACACAGATCACTTCCGCAAACGGCGTTGTCCTCGCTGAAATTCAGGAAGGTCACTGGAAACTCACGGAAGACGGTCTGCGCTATGAGGGCTTGATGAATTCCATTACGCCGGATGCCGTTGTCGGGCCGGAGATCAAAAATGTGCTCCGCCTCAATACCGAAAAAATGGATGCCTGTGCCCGTATTTTGCAGGATGCCGGCATCGAAGGCTGCGCCATTGTGACCGATCCGAAAGGTCAGGTCGATATGATCTGCAATAATCCGCCGGATCAGAACTACGCCGCCATGCCGAATTTCAACGGCAGTACCGCAAAGCTCTTTGTCAGCACCGCGATCCTCGATCACGGCGTGCAGCAGGATTACGATGACCCCGGCTTCTTTGATCCGGGTTGGCACAGATACTATAACCATGACACCACCGTGCCCTATCCTTCCCCGATCCGGCGGGATCTGCTCAATGCATTCACCGTTTCCAGCAATGCCTACTTTATGCATGCTGCCTGTGAATTGCTCTCGCATGAGGATCTCCTCGCAACCTATAACCGCTATTATGCTTATAACCTGTTCGGCAGAGCCGATACCGGCTACTACTATCCTGCCGACTGGATGCGCATTCCGCAGCCGAAATGGAATACCATTCAGGATAATCAGTTTGAACGCGGAAAATCTGCCATCGGTATGAGCGACCAGGTCATGATTACGCCGCTGTATCTCAATGCCGTCACCAATGCCATCGCTTCGGACGGGCTCTATCAACTGAACCTGATGCAGGATTCCCCTGTGCGGAAAATCAATGAGGCGGAACCGCTTTCCGATGAGATGCGCTCTAAAATGTGGGAACTGATGGATAGCTGCGCAAAATGGACCAATCAAACCGTTTTTTCGTCGATCAACGGTTATCATGTCTATATCAAAACCGGTACTGCCGATACCCACTACGGCGAACAAAATGAGCACTATCTCAAACGGCTCCTCATTACCGGTTTCCTGACAAAAGACGGGCAGCCCGTCAAAACCATTACCCTCTATTGCCATAACGGTGCGGAATCTGCTTTCGGCGGAAACAGCGGTATGGCTGCCTATTATAAGCAGATTGCTGAATTGCTGCTGCAATAAAAAGGAGATGAAAGCATGATCCTGACGGCTTTTTGTGCGGCTATGCTGCTCGCGTTTCTGATCTGCCTCATTGCGACCGGAAGCGCTTATGTGCTGTTCGGCGCGGTGCTGTTTGTGTTCCTGCTGACCGGCATCCTGCGCCGCCCCATCCCTTACAGCAAAAACCGCTGGATCTTTGTGTTCTATCAGTTTACGCTGCGCGTTGTGCCCGCTACGGAAACCATTACCGGCAATCCCAATCAGATCGTGTTCTATCGGCATGACCGCACCAAAAAACATTCCATGATCGCTGTGAATGCCGGTGAGGAACAAATCGTTTCCGGCATGTCCCTCTATTCCTATAAAGGACATGCACTGTTCGTGCTCTTTCCCGTGCCCGCGTTTTTACATGCCGTCTGGCAGGCAAATGCATTCTTTGCATGCGTCACCGCCGCCGCTTTGACGGCGTTCGCTGCCGTCGGGTTCTTTCCCTATCAGCGGCTGCGGCATACCGATGCACTTCTTTCCCAGACTGCAAATGTCACCGTCGGGCATGCCGATTCGGAAGATGTCATTGCCGATCCGGTTTCCGATAACGTGCTGCTGCTGTGCAGAGATCCTGAAAACGGCATCGACCTCATGGAACTGCTCTGCTTCCGGCACAGCAATTCACAGGTCATGCCGCTGTATCTCAATCCCGGTCTCTATACCGAGATCGAACCCGGACAATATACAACGCCCCATGCGTTCGCAAAATCCCATTCTTTGCCGGAATTGACGGCGATGATCGAACAGGCTTACTGCCTGCATATCAGCGATGTCGTCAGTTTGCAGTATGACGGGCTTTGTCAGGCAGTCGATGCTGCCGGCGGCTTGCAGTTGCAGATACACCCCGATGCGCTTGCCAATACTGCGGCGTGGCTCGAGGCAAACAGCCTTCCGGCACTCCCGGCACCCGGTGAGAACGGTCTGACCGTTTGCAATTGGCAGCAGATGCGTGGATTCCTCCATTGCGATGATGCCGTGCCGGGTTTCGATGTCACCGCCCGTGCCCTCCGGCAATGCAGCGTGACCAATCAACTGCTCACACTCTTTCAGGAGATCAATGCCGGCGATTTGCAGCTTGCCGATCAACAGGCTGCCGAGATCAGCTTTTCTTCCGAAAGACTCTATAAACTGACCGAAATGCTGCGCTCTGACCATCGGCATTATGCCGATTCCTATGATGCCTGTACTGCACCCGACCGCATCGGCACCTATTGCCTGCCGCGTGCAGGGCATTTCCGGCAGATGCAGGACGGCATCGTTTATGCTGCGCCCGGTGTCATCCGGCAATATGTCATTCGGTTGATGTATTATTAACAAATCGCTTATTCATCACGGAAAGGAGCATTCAAATTGATGCAATGGTTCACTGCATTTTGTTCCCGCATTCAGCAGCGTGTGCTGTTTTTGCCGGAATTGTTCCTCGGCATCGTTTCCTGCTTCTGGTTCATCAGTGATATCCCAAAACCCGAAGCGTTTGATAACCGCGGACAGAAAATCGCAATCTTTTTGCTCTATCTGCTGTGCTGCGTGCTCGTGAAGCTCCTGCTCTATTTCCGCGTGCTGCGTGAGAAAGGCACCGGTCAGCTCTCGTGGGCTTATACATCCTTCTTCCTCGCTATGATCGAACTCGGCTGCTTCTTCGATCTCTATATCGTCGGCTATTCCGAACACCGCAGCTTGCCGGAGATCATCGAATATGTGCTGTATTGGTATATTCCGCTTGGCTTTGTGCTTGCCGTCTGCGGCATCCTCTCCCTGCGCTCCAAAGGGCTGCGGATCCCGTTCCTGAAACATCTGCAAATGAAGCAGCAGCGTAAAAAACGCCGCGCCGGTCTGCATGCTGAGGAACCTTCGCCGCTCCGCCTGAAACTGATGCAGCGGCTCGACCGGCTCCATGTGCTGCTCTGCCGCAAGCCCGTTCTCGTGCTTTTGATGATCGGCTATCTCGTGATCGGCAGTGCAATCTTTTTCGCACTCCGCGGCGTTTCGTCATCGGATCTCGCGGCGCTCAATTTCCGCAGCAGACTCTGCGAAGGCAGCAAGCTCATCATGTTTGCGCTGCTCTATCTCTTTGCCGCTGCCCGCGCTTCCCGGCGTGCGGATCAGACCGGCATCTCAGAACGTGCGTGGGCGGTCATGAGCTTTTTGACCTGCATCCTCACTGCCGGGATGTATCTGCTTGCAGGTGAATTCGGCAGCGCCATCATCATTGTGCTGTTCGCTGTGCTCATGGTGATCTACTTTTTCAGCGAACGCTGGGGGTTCGTCCTCGCCGAAATGGGCGTGCTCTCCTATATCACCGGCTATCTCGCTGACCGTACCTTCCGGCAGACCGGCTATCCGGCACTCATTGTCAACGGCATCGGGATGGATCGCTGGAACCGCCTCTATCACCTCGATGCGTTCCCGCAAGTCCTCGAAATGCGCACCGTCATCCGGAAAAGTGAACTGCTGCGCGGGCTTGTGCCATATACCGTTTCGATGACCGGTAAATCTTATACCCGCGTTGAGGATTTCTCTTACCTCAATCTCGTGACCGTTTTCGGCAGACTCGCTGCGTTTGCCGTGACTGCTTATTACATCATCCTGCTGCTGCGCGTGTTCTTCCGCCTGAATGATACGCTGCGCAGACGGCAGACACAGTTCTCCGAACGCAGAACAGCGCTGTTTCTCCTGGCACAGTTTATGTGCCTCTATATCGTGACGCATGCGCTCGTCCACGTTATTTCCAATCTCACATTCCTGTTCTTTACCGGCGTTCCGATGCCGTTCATCAGCAAGGGCCTTTCCAATCTTGCTGTGGTGATGGTGTGCTCTGTCGTCATTCTGTTCTGCCTGAACTGGGAGGAAAATCATGCCAATAAACGAAAAAAACCGGCTCGGTCAGCTCGGTAAACGCCGGCTGTTCCTGTCCGTCATCTTTGCCGCTTCTGCCGGCTGCATCGTCTGGTTTACGGCGCATCCGCCCAAACAGCATGCCCCGGAATCTCCGGTTTCGGAATCCGCTGAAACAGATACGGATGCCGTCCCGTTTTACAGTCTCAATCTGACTGCCGCTGCACGCAGCAATCTTGCAAGAGAATTCTCTGCCTATAACGTCAGCTATGCGCCGCAGAACTACTATACCATGCTCGGCACGCTGCGCGATGCGTCCGGCGCTGTCATCTACGGCACCGATACCCTTGCCCGCGCTGCTTCCGAAAAATCGTATCTGAATCAGCGCAACCGGCTTTGTATGTATCTCTACGGCGACCGGGAAAGCCGCGCAGATGCGATCATCGGCCCGGAAGCGTTGATGCGGACGGCAAAAGGAGAATCGCCGGTCTTTGTCACCGGTGACAGCTTGCAGCTCTCGATCCGTTCTGATCTCGAAGAACCGATCTGCAATCTGCTCTTTGATAACGGCATCTCCGGCGGCTGTATCATGCAGGATACCAAAACCGGCAGAATTGAAGTGCTCACGGCAACCAGCATCGCCGGCGATAATCAGAGCGATACCGTCTGGGAAGCGCTCCATCAGGAGAAAAGCGGGCTTTCCCAACTGGAATCCTGCCTGGATGCTTCCGCTGTCCGTGACTTCGGGCTTTCTGATGCGGATGCCGCTGCCTATTTCGATTATCATGCGCTTTCTTCTGTCCGCAATGCCAAAAATCCCGATACCGGCAATATCGAGAACGTCGAGCGCTGGCACTTTATGACCGATTTCGATTTGCTCGATGAAAGCGCGGACGGCAAGATCAGTCCGCTGCATCTCAATTCCGTTACACAGCGCATTTTTTCCGGATATGCTGCAACACCAACGCTGATCGCTGCATATCTGCGCCCCGATCAGCAGCAGGAGATCACCATTCCGCAGGAACCGAAATGCGGTGTGCCTATCCCGCAGGAAATCATAAATGCCTGTCAGGCGCGGTATCAGCAAACCGAACAGACCGATTCTGCTTCTTTGCAGTACCGCACCGATGAACTGCACGATTTTCTCTATATTACAGGCAGGATCGTTTCCAATGACGGCTCGATTGATAAATGCTTTACGCTCTATGCGCGGAATCCGGTCGGCGAGGATACCCGCAATCGCTGTATCTTGCAGCTCCCGAAATGTATCGCCTATTATCTCATGCATGCCGTTACGGAATCCGCTGCATCTGATGAAACTGCACCCGCTGTGACGGATCTGCCGGATGCGCAGGAAACAACCGTGACTTCTGATATTGCGCCGCAACCCATCGAGGGGGGAACACAAGAATGAAAAAAACAGATCGGCTGCTTTTGCTCTATTATCTCGCTGCAATGTTGATTTATGCGCTCCATACCGCGGTGCGCTTCGGGCTGCTTGCCTTTTCCGGCAGCTTTTCGGAGATCGCTGCGGCTCTCTCTGACCATACCTTCCGGCTCTCCGATTTTATCGCGTTCCGGAGTGAGGAATCGCTGAACCGGCTCTATGTGCTGAATCTTTCCCGCGGCTTTCTCATCTTTGCCGTGCTCTATATCCTCGGATGGCTCCTGCATGCTGCCGTCCGGCAAACCAATGCCGATGATACCGATATCCCGGCATATGATGCCTATGCGGATGATGACGAGTACGACGAATATGACGATGATGATAACTATGATGACTACGATGAATATGAGGACGATGCGCCGGCTCCGCAGATGCCTGCGCCCGCTTTCAGAAAGGACGATTCTGTGAAACGCAGCCGCTTGTTCAAACGGGATGCTGCACCTGCTCCCGCAGCATCAGAAAATGAATTGGATGCGATGTTTGCCCCGCAGCAGCAGGATGCCGCTTCCTTTGATCCCTTTGTGCCGCAAAGTGCTGCCATCCCGCGCCGTGCGGAAGAATCCGGCCATCAGCAGCATGCGGACTATTTCTCCGATCTCTCTGCGGATGCCGATAATGTCCGCGTGATCGTCAAAATCACACAATATACCGAGGACGGCGAAGTGCTCGTTTCCTTCTTCTGCGGCGATACGCTCCGGCTGGAACGCTTTTCTACTGCCAGCCGTACTGCAAACCGTCCCGTCGGTGCAGGCGATATCAAGAAATTTATTCAGGAAACACGCAAATCAGACGATGTATTCTATGTGTATGATATCCGGAAAGCGGCGCAGACTCCTGTGCTGCTCGAAGGCGAGATGGAAGATGCTGTCCGGCTGCTCGACCGGAAGATCGTGCTCCGGATCTATCGGCAGCAGATGCTCTTTATTACACCGCAATACGATATCCGTACCGTCGAAAGTGAATCGCAGGCTCCGGCTGCCGTCTGGGCGGTGCCCGGTGTCAATAACAGTGCATCCCGTACACGTTCTTATATCAAAACGTTCTATCATCTGGACGAGGGCATCTCTTATGAAGTCGAAGTCCGGATCAAGCTGTAAACGGAAGGAGCTTTCTGCATGGGAATCTGTAAATATTGCTTCAGCAAACAGGCAAGACCTTGCTTCGTTGTGCCGGCAAGCTGCGGGTATGATGCGTATCTCGAAGAAGATCCGACTTTGCAGCAGACTTTGACCAATTATGACGTTTCGTTCAGCGCAAAACGCCTTGTCATCCCGCCGGAAGCCGTTTCGCTCTCCGATGAGGCGGCGTGGGAAGGCAGAGGCTATGTCAGCAATATGCCCGCTGAACGCTCGCTGCTCGATTATGTGATGCTGCGGGATGCAGAGGATGAGGATGAACGGCAGGAAGCCGCTGTCATTAACGGGAAAGTCGCGCTCGTTCGTCCGGTGGATAATGCGCACCGTCCGCTGCTCATCAAACAGCTCGCTTGCAGCGAATGCCATACCATTCTCCCGTATCGTACATTCTCCGAAGAAGATGCAAGAAGCCGCAATATGGCGGAAGAAGTGTTCCGCGTTGTGCTCATTGCCAATACTTCTGCCGGAAAAACCAATCTGACGGCGGCAATGTATGAGGAATTTGCAAACGGAAAAGCAGGCGTGGATCTCCAGATCTCCGAAACGCTGTTTTCCAAATATCATTGGAACACTGCACATGACCTGAAAGTGCTCGGAAAAGTGCCGCCCAGCACCCAGCACTCGACTCCGCCCCTTTCCATCGAATTTGAATCCGCTTCCGGCAGCCGCATTGCGGTCGATATTGTCGATACCAGAGGTGAGATCACGAAAGATCCCATTGATCTGGAACCGTGTCTGCTTGCGGATCTCATCATCTTTCTGGTCGATATCCGGGCGCATGATGCTGCCGGTGAAGATGCCGATGCCGCAGACTATATCACCGATATCGACCGGCTTGCAAAATATGTCTATGAGCTTTCCCAGCATGTTCACGATAAACGCATTATTCTTGCATTTTCAAAATGTGATCTCTATGCGGAAGCCGCAAAAACCTTTATGTTCAGCGGTGATGCCGCCAAACAGCTCCCGCCGGAACATTTCCATGCAAATATGCGAAATTTGCGTAATTACAGGTTTTCTAATGATATGGATTCCTTTATGGATGCCGTTTGCAAAGAGATCAACAGCCAATGCCCGCCGGAACAGCGCATCAGTCAGCATGCGCAGTCGATCGTAAGCAAGATTATTACAGAATTGGTCGGGCACTGTAATAATATTTCCCGCTATCAAACCGATATCATGTGCGTTGCGCCCCTTGGAACCGGTACCTTCCGCGCCGATGACGGAACCGACCGGATCCATACAGACCGGCTGAATCCGCAGTATATCAGTGAATTGGTGGAGCTTATCAAATTGTATGGGGGTGGTAATCAGTGATCTATCGTGCAACACGGGTTTCCCGCAGCGAGGGCTTCCGCTGGGATGCCGGTACACCGCTGGATTATCAGCATGCTTCTGATACGCTCATGGGCTGCCAGATCTCTGACCGCCCGTATTATGTCATTTGCGGACATGCGCCGCTGCGTGTCACCATCTCCGCCGGACAGCGTGTCGATTCCCGCGAAAACAGACTCTATTCCGCCGAAGAACTGGAATGGAAACCCGATGCCGCAGGCGGTGCCATGCTGCTCGCTGCGCTCCTCAGCGGCGCAAACGGACAGGGAACGGTCGTTTATCCGGATCAGGAACGGTTTGAACAGGCTTTGTGCTATGCCGCTGCCCATCTCCCGCGTTCCCGTACCGGTCATATCATTATCAGCGAAAATGTGCCGGAATTCGGTACCACTGTGCTGCTTGTTTTTCGCCGCGATGCCCATATCCGTCCGGCTTATGAGTGGATCGCTGCGCTGCCGGAATTCGCTGCACCCGCAAAAGGCATCGCTGCACCCAATGCCGACGGCGCTTACCCCAGCTTCGATGCCGTCTATGATGCGATCGTTCATGCAAACAGTCAGAACCATGATCTCCGCATCCTGACATTTCTGGCGTTTGCCTGCGGCGCAGAACCCGACCCGCGCAGTTTTGCCGATTATGCCAAGTATATGCAGGCGTTTCAGCCCGATGAAGCCCTGATCCGCAGCTTCTTTACTGCCGTTCCCGATCAGGAATTCGATGTGCCCACGATGCTGCCGGTGCTCTATGGTCTTTCCGGCACGCAGGGTGACCGGATCCTTGCTGCCTGTGTGCGCAGCAATCTGACAACGGAACAACTGAAAGCCGTCGAAGCCGCTGCACCGCCCCCGAAAATCGGCAATATCGTCAGCTCCTTTGCCCGTGCCTATGAGCTGGGCTATGAGAAATTTTCCCTCGAAAAAGCAAGCATCGCAGAATTGTTTGAGCTGTATCAGTATATCTCTGACAGCCGCATTCCGTCTGCCGATCTCCGCCATACGCTCTCCCATGACGAGAACAGCGTTTCTATGGTTGAACTGATCGCTGCTGCCGAACAGCAGGAAAAACATCCCGGTGATGCAAAAACCAAAGTGCACGGGGTCATGCCTGCGGTGCTCTATTGGTATGATGTGTGCAATAAAGAAGAATGTGCTGCCCTCTACGGCAATCCGCAGACCGCTGCCAAAATGATGGCACAGGTCAAAATGCTCGCTTTGCCAAAAAGAATGCAGAAGCTGGAATTTCGGGATGACTTCTATCAGCAGGAAGCACCGAAGACCCGTCTGCGGGATGTGCAGAATCTGCCGCGGCTTTTGCTCGCAGGTCTGCTTGCTGTCCTTGCACTGCTCGCTGTCGGCGGTGTGCTCGGCGGCGCTTTGACCTATGGGAAAATGCAGCATACGGATACGCCCCCTGCGGCGCAGACTACCCAAACCACCAATGCTGTCAACAGCACCGGAACTGCCCTCAGCTCTGACAGTGCGCTTTTGACCGGTACGACGCAAACCGTTTCTGCCGTCACGATCCCGCAGGAATCTGCCGGTCTTCGGACACAGGATTGCAGAATGGATGCCGAATCACAGGCGGACGCAGAGGCGTTTCTGACCGGAAATGCCGATCTGCCTGCCGGTTGGGATCTCGCACGCGGCATCACTTATTGCAATATCACTTCTGCCGATCTTGCCGCTTTTTCTGCGGAAAATCAGCCCGCTGCCCGCTATATGATCCCGTATCAGAATGCGGATGGCTGCGGTATCATTTGCCTGATGCGGCAGGATGACGGCAGCCTCGGGCTTTCTCAAATCGTGCCCGGACAGGATGCCGATACCATGCCGGCTGTCTGGTTCGATCTGCTCCGGATCGAACGCGATCTGAATAACCGGACTGCGGAACCTTCCGCTGTGATCCTGCTGATGTGTGCCGACGGCCCCTATCGGAAACTGGTCTATTCGGAACTGGGCGGACAGGGCTATGTGATGCCGTATCTGTTCAGTGCGGATTCCGCCGGCGGCTTGCTCCCATTGCAGGACGGCGCTTCCTATCCGCTTCAGGATTACTTGAAATGGCTCGGTTACAGCGGTTAATATAAGGAAGGATGCTTGATATGAAACGAATCGTTCCGGCTGCCGCTGCGCTGCTTTTTCTCAGCGGATGCGGGAAAACGGTGCAGCAGACCGATAACAGCCTTGCGGATCTGGATTACCGGTTCTATCCCATCGAGGAGCAATATGGTTTGAAGCAGCCCGATGCGGCGCTCTTGCAGCGGCTGCGCTCCGGCTATGATGCCGTTCTGGATGCACGGCGTGCCCAGCTTACCGCTTTGATGCCTCCCAGCCCTGCCGAACCGGTCAACCGGGTGCCGGAAGACCCCGTTTTGCCCGTCAGCCGCTTTTCCCCAATGACAAAGCTCCTCTATGCCGATGATTTTACCCTGACTACCAATCCTGTTCTGATTATGCGGCAGATCCTGACCGGTATGCCAGACGGCGCGGTGCAGGAATCCGATACGCAGCAGAAAGAGGAGAAGATCCCCCTTGCCGGTGTGCCTGCTGCTTCCTATGACAGCAGCGATGCACTGATTGCATCCGGGCTACAGCAATATTATTATAATATGCCGTATGAGATCGGGTTTTCGGATTGGGAAAATCTATATTATGTGTATTTGTTCGATACCAGAGAACAGCTCTCCGTGATGGCGCTTTACTTCCGGTTCGATGATGCAAACCGGTTGATCGGCGTTGGGGCGGACAGCTTGTTCTATAATCCCTATGAGATCACGATGCAGGAAGACGGCCAATATTTGCCGCTTGCGATGCCGTCTGATCCGACGGCGCTCCCGCCGCTGCAGCATATTCGGGAGATGGCGCTCGCAAACCTCGGCAGCGTGCTTCCGGGCGGCAATGCTTCGGCACCGGCGCAGCCCGATTCCACGGACTGTACCCATAAACAGGAATTGCAATATTATTATAATCAGGAGCCGGATGATGCGCGGCTGCTCGCTGTCCGGACAATGGACTGGTATCTGCTGGAGCCGGAAACACCCCCCGAAACAACTACGACAACCACTGAAACAACCGCCGCAGCGACAACTGTCACGACTGTGACGGAGACTGTTCCTGTGACAGAACCGCCGGCAACGGATCCGCCGCCCCCGCCTGTCACAATTCCGACGCTTCCGGATCCGGCTGCCGTTGTGACAGAGATCGTGGATGATCTCATCTCCGCGCTCCCGGAGATCTTGCCCTGAAATAACGTATGAACAATAAAAGAATCACCCTTGCATGACAGTTGCCATACAAGGGTGATTCTTTATTGGGTCTTATTTTTGCGGTGCAAGCTCCTCTTCGGAGATCAGTTTTGCAATGAATTTCAGAACCTTCAATGCATCCTTTGCGTCAACATTGTTGTCGCCTGTGACCTCTGCATTCAGCAAGCCCTGTTCTTCAATGATCGCTTCCGAATCTTCAGCGCCGTAACGGCAGATAAGAACAGCATCGGAAACATCCACATCACCGCTGAGGTCTGCGTCGCCGTAGAGAAACGATTTCGGATCCGGGGTGGTTGTGGTGGTCGTAACCGTTGTGGTGGTGGTCACGATCGGGTGATTCTCTTTATCAAGATCTGCAAACGGAACAGCCTTTGTGCCGTCCGGCTCCTCGCCCCATGCCAGTTTGCCGTTGACATACATCGGAATGTGCTCGTTCAGCGAATCTGCCTTTTTCAGGTCGGTCGCATCTTCTACGCCTACAAAGGACGGGTCATTTGCAGTATCCCATTTGCC
>DMBA01000031.1:0-2226 GCA_003446315.1 Ruminococcus sp.
TATGTGGATGATGTGATCCTGCGCTATATCGCAGAGATCGCCGCTGCGACCCGTTCTCATCCGATGATCCGGCTCGGTGTCAGCCCGCGCGGTTCGCTGGCACTCTGCGCGGCTTCCCGTGCAACGGCACTCGTGCGCGGCAGAGATTATGTCACGCCGGATGATATCCGTGTGATCGTGACGGAAACATTTGCGCATCGTCTGCTTTTGAGTGCGCGTGCAAAAACAGAAAATATTACGCCGGAACAGGTGCTGGATGAGATCCTCGGCAAAGTGACTGTTCCGCGCCTGAGAAGGTATCAGGAATGATCCGTGCAAAAGTGCTCTATGCGGCGCTGCTGGTCATTGCGGTGCTGTTCCTGATCCTCTATCGCGGAAAACTTTCCATGGAATTGCTGATCTTTGCGGTGCTGTTCCCGATCCCGCTTTGGGTCAGCACATTTCTGCTGAAACGTGCGCTGCATCTGCGCGTGCTGCACAGCAAAGAACCGATCCTGAAAGGAAAACCGTGGCAGTGGATCGTGGAGATCGAAAACAACAGCATCTTTTCGACTGCCAATGCACTCCTGAAACTGGAGTATTATAACAGTCTGACCGGTAAAACGCAGCCGCTGACTCTGATGGTGCCTGTGATGTCCCGCAATACGCAGCGTGTGCGGCTCTCGTTCCATACAGCGACCTGCGGCGTGATGCGGCTTCATCTGACAGAGCTTTCGCTTTATGATCCGCTGCGCCTGTTTTGCAGAAAGCAGCCGCTGGATCTGACCGATCAGGTCGTCATTATGCCGGCACCGACGGATCTGCGCATCTCGGAATTCCCGCCGATGCCGCAGCCGGATGCCGATTCCTGCGAGTATTCGAAGAATCAGGCAGGCGATGACCCTTCCGAGATCTTTGATCTGCATGCTTATCGGGAAGGGGATTCCGTTTCCAGAATCCATTGGAAACTCAGTTCCAAGCTCGATAACCTGATGGTAAAGGAATATAGTCTGCCGCTGGCTGCGGGCTGTCTGCTGGTGCCGGATTTCCGCAGCATCGGCGCACAGCCTTCCGCTGCACTTCGTCTGGATGCGGCACTTTCTGCGCTTTCTGCGGCGACAGCGCTGCTTTCAGAGCAAAATATCGCTTATACAATGGCATCTTATTTTTCCAACAGCGGCATGCAGGAATCAGAACAGTTTTCTGTGCTGACCGATGCGGCGCAGTGGATCCGCCATCTCGTGATGCAGCAGCCTGCACATCCGGATGAACAGGCGGGCATGCTCCGTACAATGCAGGACTTTTTTGCATCCAACCGGCAATTTGAGCGCGTGATGCTCTTTACACCGAAGCTCGATGCGCAATTGCTCGAAATGCTGCACGCTTTGCCGGATCCGGAACGGTTTTTGGTATTTGCAGTTGTGACACCCGCCGAAGGGGCGTTCCCGGAAAATGCACAGCAGCCGTTTCATTGCTATTCTGTGATGCTTTCAGATACTGCCCAAAGAACCCGTTTCCGGAAACATACAGATGAAAAATCAGATTTTGATGACAGCGATCAGAATAAAGGGGGTGCCGGATCATGATGTTCCGTCGTTTGGAACCGCCGCCGAAGGTACCGGCTCCGAGAGATCAGCTTTTGCAGCATGACGGCATTTCCATGACCGTGCAGTCCAAAAGACCGTTCCCGGAACGCACTGTCCGGCTGCTCATCACGTTGATGGGAAGCATCGGCACGCTCCTTTGTATGTATGGCTTTTTCGATTTTCCGCTGGAGATCAGATCGCTGCTGATCGTGACCGTCGTGCTGACCTGCTCGATGCGTCTGATCCGCACATTTGCCCCGCGGATCGGATTCGGCTTGATTCTGGTCGGATTTGCCGCCATTCCGGCGCTGCTCCTGCGGCACAGAGAAGCTGCCGTGATCGGTGCGGGCGCGATCTATAATATCATGCGGCGAAAAGTGCTGTGGCAAGCCTATTTCCCCGATCCTTCGGTGCATGTGGGCGATTGGAATGAGGCAAAATGTGTACAGTTTGTCTTCCTGCTGCTGATGATCGCACTTGTTTGCCTGCTGGAATATTCCGATGTGCTGATGACACATTCGCAGTCCAGCACCAGCGGCTTCTGGATCCGGTTTCTGGTGACATTTCCGTTTTTGGAAAGCGGACTCTATTTTGGTCTGGAAACTTACAGCTATGCTGTTTTCATGCTGATCTTTTTCTGGATCGGCACAATTGCGGTGGC
>DMBA01000031.1:2343-7217 GCA_003446315.1 Ruminococcus sp.
ATACAGTATTCCTTCCTCGATGAGACAGAACGGAATTTTACCGTGCACGAAAACGGTGCTGCTGTGATCCTCGCAGCCTGTGCCGCACTCTGCGCGATGACGCTGGTTTCGACAAAGAACTATGTCCGCAGCGAGAAAATGAATCAGAAGCGGCAGGAACTCCGGGAAGCCTACAGACAGATTACGATCAAGGATGTGACCGGTCTGCTCCAGCGGATCCCCGGTTCGCTCGGCATCAATGTGCTCTCGGATGAGCTGGATCTGATGCAGAACGGCGATCTGCATTTTGACGGCAGAACCGTCCTGCATGCGTCCATCGGTACGGCTGCCGCACCCGATGACTACTATCTCCGCGGCATTGTGCGCTCGGAATATACCGGCAGAGGCTGGGCAATGCCGAATGCGCTCTATCGGAAAAATCAGAAACTGTTTCAGCGCCTGACTTCCGAAAACCGTATGCCGCAAACCATTTTCCATTCCGATCATGCAGAGGAACTGCGGACGGCTGCAAACGGGAAATATCCCGTGGTGTCCTGCCGGATGACCGCGATGAAACAGGAACAGGTCAACTTCCTGCCGTATCAGAGCATTTATGATCTCGGCACAAAATTCCGCTATGATATCGAGATCGAGCTGGAAAATACGAAAGATTACACCTTCTGGATGCTCAATAATGCCGGCATCCATTGGGATATGCTTGCGGAACGGACTGCACCGTCTGTTTCACCGGTGGTTTCGGAATATGAGGCATTTGTGAAAGAAAATTATCTTTCTGTGCCGGATAATGAAGCCATGAACCGCATTATGGACGCATTTGCACCGTATATGCCAAGTCAGGATCTGCCGCTGGATCAGCGGCTCGCTGCCATTCGGGATTATATCTGGGAACGTGCGGATTATACGACACAGCCCGGTCAGCAGCCGCCGGAAGAAGACTATGTGGAATACTTCCTGACGACCGGTCATAAAGGCTTTTGTGCGCATTATGCTTCATCGGCTGTGCTCCTTTGCCGGATGTGCGGGATCCCTGCACGGTATTGCCAGGGCTATGTCATGACGCAGAATAATTTTGTGCAGGGCAAGAATTTCTCCGGCTATGAGATTGATATTCCGGACGATCAGGCACATGCATGGGCTGAGATCTATGTCGAAGGATTCGGCTGGATGCCTTATGAATTCACCGAAAGCGTGATGGAAACATGGCACAGACCCATCGAATCTTCCGAACAGCAGGAAACAACTGCCGTGACACAGACAACGGCTGTGGCTGCGCAGACCCAGACAACAGCCGTAACAACCGCTTCCGATGCTCAGATGACGCAGACCAGTACCGCTGTTCAGGACGGTACACTGCCGAATGTGCTGACACCGGAACAGTTGAAACGCATCAAAATGATCGTGCTGAGCATCGCTGTTCTGATTCTGCTTGCAGCCGGATATTATGCGGTGCATTGCCGTATCATATCACGCAGGAACCGTGCAATGCATGACCGGAATCCGAATCATGCGGCGCAGGCATCGTATCATTTTATCGTGCAGATGCTGGCAATGCGCGGGATCGAACAGAATCAGCTCACACATGATGATTTTGCGGAAAAAGCAGAAGCTGCGTGCAAGCTGCTGCCCAAGGGCAGGATCCGGTCGGTTTCTGCGATTGTACAGGAATCTGTATTCAGCCGCAGCGGCATCACCAATGAGGATGCCGAAAAGGTATCTGCGGCTGCCGAACAGCTTGCGAAGGCAATGTATCAGGAAGCAAAAACAACGAAAAAACTCTGGCTGCGCTGGGTCAAACACCTGATCCGATGACCCGCTGCGGCAATATGAAAGAAGGATATATATGAAAAATACCAGAATCTGCCCGAAATGCGGCAGCAATGATATTGCAGTTGTGGACGGTTCAGCCGGTGCATACGGTTCAGGCAACAATATCATGATCGGCGGAACCATCTTTTCTGCGGTGAAAGTCGATCGCTATATCTGCGGAAGCTGCGGGTTTACGGAAGAATGGATCGGTGCAGACGGGCTGAAACGACTTGCACAATCCAATAAGTGGCATAGATAACGGGAAAGGAACGCAATATGCTGACAAGCAAACAACGCGCACAACTGCGCGGCATGGCAAATCAACTGGAGAGCATCCTGACAGTCGGAAAGAGCGGCATCGGGGAGCAGCTTGTGAAGCAGGCTGCCGATGCATTGCTCAAACGGGAACTCATTAAAGGCAATGTGCTCGAAACCTGCGAGTATTCTGCACGGGAAGCCGTTGAGATCCTCGCAGAACAGACCGGCGCAGAAGCGGTGTGCGCGATCGGAAACCGGTTCGTGCTCTATAAGCCGCACCCCAAAAAGCCTGTCATCCAGCTCGTTGACAGCAAGAAGAAACGATGAAACGGCAGATCGGATTGTTCGGCGGGAGCTTTAACCCGATTCATAACGGACATCTGCATCTCGCAAGATCTGTGCGGGAACAATTGCATCTGGACGGCGTTCTGCTGATGCCGACCGGAGAAGCACCGCATAAAAGCTCGGCAGAATATGCCCCGGCTGCGGATCGGCTTGCGATGTGCCGGCTGGCGGCAAAGCCGTATGAATGGATGCATGTTTCCGATACCGAAACCAAACGGAAAGGGAAAAGCTATACCGTTGAGACTTTGCGTGAACTGACGGCTGCACATCCCGAAACCGACTGGACATTGATGATCGGGAGCGATATGCTCCTGACCTTCGATGAATGGCGCGATTGGCAGGAGATCCTGCGGATGGCGCGTGTCTGCACGGTTTCCAGAGAAAAAGGCGATCTGCCTGTGCTCCGTGCCAAAGCGGATGCACTCTTGCAGGACTGTCCGGATGCGGCGCTTGTAGTGCTCTCTGTACGAGCATTTCCGGTTTCTTCCACACAAATTCGGCAGAATCTGCAAAAGAATGCGGATTGCTCTTGCCTTTTGCCGGAAAATGTAGTACAATATATCTGTGAAAAAAGGCTTTACCGTTTGCATACGGAAACAGATTATGAGGTGAGAGCTTGAGTAAAGAGAGTCAGAATGAGCAGGTGCGTGCACTGACTGCTTTGCTGAAGGCAAGGCTGTCGAAAAAGCGCTTTACGCATTCCGTGAATGTCGCAAGAGCTGCATTTGCACTCGCCGAACGCTGGGATGCCGATCCGCAAAAGGCATATCTCGCAGGTCTGCTGCACGATTGCTGCAAGGAACTGCCTTTTCCGGAACAGGAAAGCCTGATGCGGCAGGGCCCGTTCCCTGTCAGTGATACGGAATGGCTTTGCAAACCGGTCTGGCACGGCATTGCAGCCGCTTCTTATATGTATACAGAACTGGGCATAGATGATATGGATGTGCTCGGTGCTGCCCGCTGGCATACCGTCGGGCATGCCAATATGACACGGCTTGAGGAGATCGTCTATATGGCGGATCTGATCTCCGCAGACCGCACCTATCACGATGTTGACCGTTTTCGGAAAATGGCACAGACCGATCTGGAAAAAGCATTGCTCTGTGCGTTTGAATATGCGATCAGCAGTGTGCTGAAAAAGGAAACCCCGCTTCCGGTTTCGACCGTTGAAGCCTATAACGATTATCTCGCACGAATTGCGTCACGGTCGGAGCTGAAGCAGAAATCTGTCGACCGCAAAAAAAATTCCTGATGATGACCCGCATCAAAGCAGGAACGCAAAGGAGCAGAACCACGCATGGGTAATACTGAAAACGTCAGACCTGCCGGTCAGCATGATGCAGCCGGCAGTCTGCCGAGCAGAAATCCGCATTACGAAGGTGCACACGCGAAGCAGCCGGCAGGATGTCCGCCGCGCACCGGCAGACCGCCGCAGCATTCCGGCAGACCGGTTCATGGTCAGCATGCTGCCAACCCTGCCGCAGTGCGCACGCAGCATCCGCATGAGAATACCAAAAAACACACCAATACCGGCGGCAAAAAGAAACGCAAGAAGATGACGACCAAAGAACGGCTTCTGACTGTTGCAATCATCACTGCGGCAGTTTGCCTGATCGTCATCATGTTTTTGAATATGAAGATCTTTACGGCAGTCAAGGTCGATGAATTCGGCAGAGAACAGCAGATCACTGTTTCGCTGCTCGAAAAATTCCGGATGTGGACACCGTTTATTGAAGTCGAAGGCGATTTGGAATCCAAAGAGTATTCCATGGAGCCGAAATCAGAGCTGGACGGCGTTGTGGACGGCATGATCAATGACGGTCTGGATCTCGAACAGATCCAGGAAGGTCAGTTCACCGTGCTGTTCCTCGGTACGGATGAATCCCGTTCCAATACGGATGTGATGATGCTGGCGATGTTCGATATCCGCGGCAATCAGATTCATATTCTCCAGATCCCGCGTGATACCTTTGTTCCCGGCTATACGACCTTTGAGGCGTATAAGATCAACAGCGTTTATACGCTCGGCGATCAGGCGAAAAAGCCTGTGCAGCGTGTGGTTGACTGCCTCGAATCCATCTTCAAGATCCCGATCGACCGCTATGTGACGACAAGCTGTACGGATATCGTGGAGATCGTTGACCTCATCGGCGGTATCCCGATCGACATGCCGTATAAGATCACCTATGAAGCGGATAAGATCATTGAACAGGGCAAACAGACCCTGAACGGTCAGCAGGCAGAATGGATGGTGCGCTTCCGCCATGACTATTCGGAAGGCGATATCGGCAGAATGAAGGCGCAGCGTATCTTTATGGCTGCTGCGATGGAAAAGGTCTGCGATATCGGCACGATCGAACTGATGACCTATGTGGATACCATCATTGACAAAAAACTGATCGGCTCGAATCTCACCGTCGATGAGATCAGCAAACTCTCCGATTTTGCAACGTCGATCGGTATGG
>DMBA01000031.1:7280-9536 GCA_003446315.1 Ruminococcus sp.
GACAGAATCTCTATGTATATGCTGCCGGGTGAAGGCTATAACTACTACCCGCCGATGCCCTCTGCCGGAATCGAGTTCTATTCGGTCTGGTCGATGCACAAAGAGCCGATCATCCGGCTGCTGAATGACCATTTCCGTCCGTATTTTGAGGAAGAACATGATCTGCCGATTCCGGAGCTGGTCACCGCCGGCAGTTATCGCAGCACCATGTATGACGAGGACAGCGCAAACTTTGAATCCATCGAGAACGGCGAAGGCTTTGACGGAAGCTAGAATCCGATCCAATCATGAAAGAAGGGAAGAAAAATGACTACCCAGGAAAAACTTGAAAAGATCGTAAAGATCCTTGACAGCAAAAAAGCAGAGGATATTCAAGTCATCGGCATTACCAATCTGACGATTATTGCTGATTATTTTGTCATTGCGACCGGTACCAGTACCACGCAGGTGAAATCGCTTGCAGACGAAGTGGATTTCCAGCTTGGTCAGCTTGGCATCGAGGCACGTGGCATCGAAGGCGTGCGTGCTGCAAACTGGATCGTGCTGGATTATGACGATATCGTGGTGCATGTTTTTTACCGCGATACCAGAGCAGAGTATCAGCTTGAGCGACTCTGGGCAGACGGCGAACAGGTCGATATCTCACATCTTTTGATTGATGAAAGCGGTGCGAATGCATGAACGGAAATGCCTTGCATGAGGGGCAAAAGCTCAGTATCGGCGCGGCAGGCTATCTGATTGCCAAGCAGATCCTGAATGGCATCATCAGCGGATTCGGCGGCACAGATCTGCTTCTGCTGCTCTTTGCCGCGGCTGCCGGCTTCTGTTTCTGGAAAGGCGTGAAAAAAAGCAATCTGATTGCTGCGATCATCATAATGGCGGTTGCCTGTGCCTATATGCCGGGCAATCTGAAGCATTTCCGCCTGCTTTATATCATCGAAGGCGTGCTGGATATGCTTTGTGCGGTGCTGCTGGCGTTTCATCCCGCGATCCGCACACACTGCAAAATGTCGAATTAACAGATTGGCGGCATATTTTGTATGCCGCTGACTGCATTTCATAAGGAGGACTCCCGATTATGCAGGAATATAATTTTTCCCAAGTTGAAAAAAAGTGGCAGGATTACTGGGACGAGCATCAGACCTTCCGCGCAGAGAACGGCAGCACCAAGCCGAAGTTCTATGCGCTGGTCGAATTCCCGTATCCGTCCGGACACGGCATGCATGTCGGTCATATTAAGGCGTATTCCGGTCTGGAAGTTGTCAGCAGAAAGCGCCGTCTTCAGGGCTACAATGTCCTGTTCCCGATCGGTTTTGACGCTTACGGTCTGCCGACGGAAAACACCGCTGTCAAGACCGGCGTACATCCCCGCGTCGTAACGGATCAGAATATCAAGAAGTTTACCGGTCAGCTCAAGCGCGTTGGTTTCTCGTTTGACTGGTCGCGTGTGGTCGATACCACCGAAGAAGGCTACTACAAGTGGACACAGTGGATCTTCCTGAAAATGTTTGAAAAGGGACTGGTGTTCCGTGATAAGACACTGGTCAACTACTGCCCGAGCTGTAAGGTTGTCCTTTCGAATGAGGATTCGCAGGGCGGCAAGTGCGATATCTGCCACAGCGATATCGTCCAGAAGACCAAAGAGGTCTGGTATCTGCGCATTACACAGTATGCAGACAAGCTGCTGGAAGGCTTGAAGGATGTCGATTATCTGCCGAATATCAAGCTCCAGCAGGAAAACTGGATCGGCAAATCCACCGGTGCATTCGTCAATTTCAAGATCAAGGAGCAGGATGAAACGCTCCGCATCTATACCACCAGACCGGATACCCTTTACGGTGTCACCTTCATGGTCATGGCACCGGAGCACCCGATGATCGAGAAATACAGAGACAGCATTGCAAATATTGACGCGCTGGATGCTTATAAGGCAGAGTGCGCAAAGAAGACCGAGTTTGAGCGTACACAGCTTGTTAAGGATAAGACCGGCGTGAAGATCGAAGGTCTGACCGCTGTGAACCCGCTGACCGGCAAGGAGATCCCGATTTATACCTCTGACTATGTTATGATGGGTTACGGCACGGGCGCGATCATGGCTGTGCCGGCACACGATACCAGAGACTACGAATTTGCAAAGAAATTCGGCATTGATATCATAGAAGTAATCAAAGGCGGAAATATAGGTGAGGGAGCATACACCGGAGACGGTGAGATGATCAATTCTGACTTCCTCAACGGTATCAAGACAAAGAAAGA
>DMBA01000085.1 GCA_003446315.1 Ruminococcus sp.
ATAAGCGGCATAATCATAGAAGGAATAATCCGCATGGTTCACAGCGATTTCTGCACCGGAATATGCTGCCGTAAACGCATTTACGAGCCTGATGCAGCTCATACCGTCCAGAATGAGATTATCTGTCAGCAAAATGACCGTTCCGCTTCCGTTATCCTTCGGCACGCAAACCGCCTCAAATAACGGTGCATGTGACAAATCCAGAATCTGCCGGTTCAGCTTCTGCCGCAGCGATTCCAATGCCGTTTCAAAGGAAATATCCGCATCCGGAATCCATTCGCTTACACGCACCGCAGCCGAAGATGCAATATATTGTGTTCCGTCCGGACGCACAACAATACGCAGGGACGGTGTCGAATCGGTGATCTGCTGCAAAATATCACAAATTTTCTGATAATCATAATGCAGCACAGAGATCTCAAAATAAGCATGTGTGGACACACCGTCTGTACCGGATGCATCCGTTCGTTCAACCAGATAAGACTGCTGGAGAGAAGTCAGCGGGAACGGCTTGTCATACGGTTCTGCTTCCGGCGCACCCAAAAGCGTTTTTCTGCTGAGCAGCGGTTTCTTTCCGGATTCGATCAGTTCAGCAAGCCCTGCAACAGTCGGATTCTCCATGAAATCTGTATAGCGCAGCGCAACACCGTATTTTTCCGAGAGCGTTTCGGTCATGGCAGCGATCTCGATGGACACACCGCCGAGTTCGGAAAAGTGATCGTGAATGCCGAATGCATCCGTATGCAGAATATCTGACCAAACCGCAAAAATCTCCTTTTGCAGATCACTCTGCGGTTTTTCCGTATCAGTGGAAAGCAGGATTCTTCTGCAAGCACACTGTTTGATCTTCTTGCGGTCTTTCTTGCCGCTTGTCAGTTTTGGCAGATGATCGGTCAGCATCCAGACAGACGGGATCATATATGCAGGAAGTTTTGCTTGCAGCGCTTCGGTAACGATCCGGACAAAACTGCGGTCATCCTGCAAACCGTCCTGAACGAGATAAGCTGTTAATTTCCCGTCTTCCGCAAGAACAGCGGCATCCGTCACAGCATCAACCGCACGCAGACAGCCTTCCACTTCTCCGGGATCAACGCGCATACCGCGGATCTTCACAACATCATCGGAACGTCCGAGGAACCGCAGAATGCCGTTTTCTTCGATAAACGTATCATTGGAACAAAACAGCGTTCTTGCATTTGCATCATCTGTTAAGAACCGTCCTTCATTGCGCGCATCATCTTTATAGCGGCTGCCTGTGACAGCGGTATTCACATACAGTATGCCCTGCTTTGCAGGCTGCATGGATTCATCAAGCAGCACATAGTCAATGCCGTCAAAGATCTTTCCGATCGGAACCACGATCTGATCCACGCCGATCTCACACGGGCAGGCAGCAATCATGCCGGCATATTCCGAACCGCCGAACGAGCTGTAAAGTGCAGCATTTGTATATGGAAGCATCTTATCAACAGTTGCCTGATAGAGTGCCTCGCCGGCAGCCCAGATCTGATGCAAAGAATCAAGGCGAACCTGATGGACACGACAATACTGCGCAATATTTTGCAGCATAGAAGGGACTGCAAAAAGCGCAGTAATCTGATGATTTGTGATTGCCTGAACAAGCTGTTCCGGATCCTGTTCCTTGCCGCTTTCCAGAATGCATGCGCATCCGCCGACATACATGCACATAAAATATTCATAGATCGCAGCATGGAAGGAAATCGGCGTTTTGAACAGAAAACGGCTTGTGTTATCAAGCCCGAGATACACTGCGAAGCGAATGATCTGTTTCGCCATCGCAGCCTGCTTTGTCAGAATACCCTTTGGCGTTCCGGAAGAACCGGATGTATAGAATACAGCGATCAATGCTTCCGGATTACAAACGGCATCAAAGGACGCATTTTCATCCAGATCAGCAAAATCTGCGATATGCATCTTGCATGCCGCCTGACACTCAAAAAAGCTGCTGTCGTCACAAAGCACAGCAGCAGCCTCAGAATCATTGAGAATAAAATCAATGCGCTCCTGCGGATAGCCTGCATCCATCGGAACAAACGTCATACCTGCGGACAGGATGCCCCAGATTGCAGCATAAAGCTCGAAACTGCGGGACATCAGTACGCCGATGCGGGAGCCGGCAGGGAATTTTGCCTGCAATGCAGCAGCAATGCCGGAACTGCGCAAATACAGCTCCCGATAGGTATACTGTCTGGATTCCGTGCAAAAAGCAATCGCATCCGGAGCAGCAGAAACAGCATGTGTATAGAATGAAGTTACGCTTTCAAAAGTCGGTTCGGTCATTTATCTCTCCGTTTCAGTCAAAAAAGGGTTTTATCAGCAAAAAGATTGAAAACATGAAAACAATTCAGAGAATGTCTCATTTTTTTCAAAAAAGTGTCCTTCATCAACGGCTTTACAGCAAAAATCGTGATCGGTCAGTTTCTGCCAATCGGAAACTGATTCCTCTGTGATATTCGGATCATTTTTGCCGAATATTGCAGTGATCGGGCAATGCAGAACCGTTTCATCTTCCGGTTTATAGTTTTGATGCAGCAGATAATCTGCCCGCATCATCGGCATAAAATAGGATACAAAAGATGCATCGGCAGCAAGCTCCGGACGAATCAGCCCAAGCTCCGCCATGCTGTTTGCAAACTCCTGCAAAGACATGGATTCGTCCAACGGTTTGATCTGATTGACAAACGGAGAAGGCGAACTTGCAGCGATCAGCGCAAGCGGCTGAAGCTGATATGTCTCCTGAAGGATCTTCGCTGCTTCATATGCGATCACGCTGCCGGTGCAATGACCATAAAGCAAAAACGGTTTTTCGCGCAGAACATCAATAGAATCCTGTACAAAATCCGCGGCAAGTGCCTGCAGAGAAGACGGAAGCGGATCGGCAAGCCGTTTTTCCCGCATCGGGTAACAAACCGGCAGCAAGCTGAACGAATCCGGAATCCGCATCCCCCAGGATGCATAAAAGCTCGCACCGGTACCGGAATACGGAAAACAAATCAGATTTGTTTTCGCATCCGGACGGATCGTTTCCATAAAAAACCATTTACCCGACATGTCGCATCTCCTTCTGGTGCAATCTGTTTTGTGTTTGCAGAATGATTTCTGCGATTTCCTCTGCATGGTCGTTCAGGAAGAAGTGTCCGCCTTCCATCTCATAGAAGCTGCAATGTGCGGAAGTACATTGTTTCCAATCCTGCAACAAAACATGGTCAAATGTATTGTCATCTTTCCCGCAGAAGATCGAAAGCGGGATATCCCATTTCTGCTGCGGCAGCAAATGATCCCGGTCTTCATACTCCTCAACCAGCCGCATATCTGCACGCATGATATTGCGAAAATATCGCAGAATATCCGGGAACCGATAAAGCTGCGCATCAATCCCGCCGAAAAATTCCATTGCTTTCATAAATTCCGCATCCGGTAAATGCGCAATCTTCATGCGTCTTTTCAAAGAAAACGGCGGTGTATTTCCGAATAAAAACAAGTGCGAAGGCAGCGGCTTTCCCGCAGCGATCCTGCGCGTAACAAGCTCAAAAATGATATCACAGCCAAAACTGTGTCCGAAGCATGCAAACGCAGTATCACCGGCAAGCGCTTTTTCTGTCTGCTTTTCAATATCCGTCATCAGTGCATCCATATTCTCGGAAAACGGCTCGGAAGAACGTGTTCCGCGTCCTGCAATGTCGATCGGTACCAGAGTAACATCCGGCTCCAGAAACGCATTCCATTGCAGATAACTGGTTGCAGCAGCGCCTGCACTTGCAAATGCCAGCATTTTCATTCTGTGCACCATCCCTGATAGGAACGATCCCGAATGATATTTTTGACCATGAAGTTTTCTGTAATGCCTTTCCGGTAAAGCCCTTTGATCGGCAGCAGATCTTCATAACCCAGACGGCGATAAAGGCTGTGTGCTTTCTCATTGAAATCAGCAACCACAAGGAACGATTTTGTCCGAAGACTCTTTGTCAATTCAAGTGAACGCTGTTCATAATATGTAATCAGTTTCTGCCCGATGCCGCAGTTTCTGCATTTTTCATCCACAACGATCATGTGCAGATACGGAAAGGACGAAAATGCGCCGTTCAAACGAAACCAGATAAAACCCAGAATGCGGTCATCGCAGGAAACGGCATAAAATTCATCTTCTGCAATGCCTTCTTTGATCTTGCTGAGCATGGAATCATCATTCGGATAATACCGTTTCCCAAGTTCACTGTTTTTCAGGATCTGCATACAAGCATCCGCATGCTGCTGACCCGCTTTGAAAATTTTCGTTTTCATATTCCGTTCCTTTTTATGCTTTTCCTTCAAGGATGGCGCAGATCGAATCAACTGTATCAAACTGCTCCAATTCAATATCTTCCAAATCAATCGACGTATTGAATTCCTGTTCCAGCAAGCTGATGACATTGATGATATCAAAAGAATCAATATAACCGGATGTAATCAACTGTGTGGAACCGTTGATTTCAACGCCTTCCAGTTCTTCGATGTTGTTTTTCAGGATCTCAATGACTTTTTCTTTCATTTTCTGACGCTCCTTATACAATATCCGGGATCGTGAGTCCCAGTTTTTCCAGCGGGCCTTCCATATCCTGCGTTTCGATCGGTGTTTCAATGATCTCAAGCGCACGTTTTCTTGTCAGCTCACCTGCTCTGACAAGCTCGCTCAATTCCGTTTCATGCTGTGCAAATCCGAACTGCTTCATTGCCATATACTGTGCAACGTAATTGAATGTGCAGTTGGATGATTTGTCCGGCCAGCTTCTTTCCGGCAGACGGAATTTCAATTCCGTCGTAATGGTTTTCAGGATCTCTTCCTCATTCCATTCCACATATTTGAACGGAGAAATGTGCACGATCTGCGGATAATGCTTCCGGAAATATGCATTCTGATTCCGGTAAAGATCAACATACTGTGCAAATTTCGGATGCTGCGAGATCACTTCGATCGTATTTGCATCCGATTCATCATAGATCTGAAACAGTTCATTTGCACGAATATACTGCTGACCTTTTGTATAACCGCCGAGTGCAAGCCGGATCTGATTCTGCTCGCAGATACGGTTGATCGTGAGATCCAGCAAAGCATGGCAGACACGGCAATAATAAATATTCTTGCCGGATCGCAGCAATAAACCGAAAAGCTCTGTAATATCGGATGTTTTGAAGACGGTGAGATCACATCTGAGCACATCAGATGCATTGCGGACATTGTCATACATCTGCTGTAAAGCAAAGCCGTTATCCACGAAAATCGCAAGCGGACGAAGTCCCAGCACTTTGACAGCAATATACAGTGTCATGATACTGTCTTTGCCGCCGGAAACCGCTACAGCACAATCATATTTGCTTTCCGGGCAGCGATATTTCGCAACCTTTTTCCGGAACACATTCATTTTATGTTCCGCCGACATGTTATCAAAGCTGTCCGCAGCAGCCGCCTTCACATCAGAAGAGAAATTCTGATGTGCACGGCAGATCTGGCAAACGCCTTGTTCGTCCAGCGTAATCACATTCTCTCGTTCCGGCATAACACAGCATGAGCAGCGCGGGCGCGGAAGATTATAATTCATTTTTGCATCCCCTTTTCAAGTCAGATCGACATACTTTTCAATTTCCTCACGGGTTGCCTGATCCCATTTCGAAATATCCAGTCCTTTTTGTGCAAGGAATGTGTAGGCAAGCCGTTCCACACCAAATGCAAAGCAGGCTGTATAGCAAAGTGCATCATGTTCTGCATGGATCTGATACGGCTTTGAAAAATGCGTTCTGTGATGATTTGCAGAGCCGCATGCAACATACATTCCGGATGCAGGAAGCTGCACTTTGAATTCCTGCTTCGACTGTCCGAGAACCTGAAACAGCTTGAGCTTCTTGTAATTGCTTGCAAAGAAGGAATCATTCGCAGTATCCACTTTGCAGTTCAAGCCGAATGTCTCCGTCCAGAATTTCCAGATGCGCTTGGACGCTTCAATGCTGCGCTTGCAATAATCCGGAGAGCCGATAAAAACATACTCCTTCATATAGAATTCATTCAAGCGAGCCAGTTCAAAGACGTTATCTGCTTCATTCCGGAAGCATTTTCCGGAGATCAGGAAGCAGCGCGGCTGATCGTCCGGAATCGTCTGATTCTCGACCAGCGCATAAACCGGTACGCAAGCTGCATGCCGCAGAACATTTTCCGGCGTTTTCATTTCTTCCAGAATGCTTTCATCTTTAATGCCGTTTTCTGCAAAGCGATTCAAAACACCAAGATCCTGCTTCATATTGGTCTGGAACATGATGTGATGCGGGAATGTCTCGAAGTACTTTCCTTTTTCGTAGTCCTTGACCGGATAAAGCACAGGAAATTCGTATTCTTCCGCATGCGGGAACAATTCCGCGCCGAAAGCTGCGATCTTGCGGTCAAAATAGCGGAAGATCTTCAGGAACAATCCGCTGTATGCATATACACCGCTGCACATCTTCCGGATACAGCCGCTGTCCAGCATTTCCTGAAAGATCGGTGCAGAATTGGAAGAAACCGCATCGGTATGGTCAGCAAGCGTTTTGATCTTGATTTCTTCACCGCTGAGTTTGCCGGCGGTAATCATATCATAAAGCTGTTTGAGACTCTCTCTGACAGCAGCCTCATTTTCATCTGCGCAGGTGATCTCCAGAACGGTATCTTTGCGCGTACTCTGTTCGATCATCGGAGAAATGTAAGAGATCATATCGCAGAAAAAGTCAACATCTCCTGCCGGAAGTTGATCCAAAGAATATGTAATAATCATGCCTGCCCCCTGTTAAAGTCATACTTCGTGTTGATAAACCGGCTGAGTTCAGAAATACTGCTGTTCTTGTAAAAATCCGCAAAACTCACATCAATATTGCAATCCTGATGCAAGCGGGACAAGAACCGGCTGATCTCCATAGAACTGATCCCGATCATAAAAAGTGTTTCATCATCTTTCACTGCATCTGCATTCACGATTCCTGCAAGCAGCTCACGAATTTGCTTTGTTCCCATATTACGCTCCTATCACTTTTAGTTAGCCTTAGCTAATATTCAGCCGGAAAATGGCGAAGCAATGTAATTCCCATTACACATACTTCACCGCTATTCATGTGTGCGAAGCATATCTTTGCTTCCGCATTTTCCCTGTGCTGTAGTTAGCCCTTGCTAATAAAGACAAATATATTATAGCACAAAGCACTTCTCTTGTCAATTGGGAGATAATTCAGAATGAACGGTATGAAACAGCAAGATTTTATGCGATTTTATGAAAATATGACGATTTTTCCTGTTTTTCAAACAAATATAGCGGTTGTTGTCATCACATTGAATCCTGCAAAATGCCGCTACATTTTAATCCAGCGGAGATACCGAAGCGTTCGCCGGAGGTGCCATATGCAAATTAGGTGTGAATTGTTGCTTTTTTCCTTTTTATATGCTATAAGCGGGGAGCCCCCGCCGGCATTTCCTAAAGTTCACCGG
>DMBA01000333.1 GCA_003446315.1 Ruminococcus sp.
TTTTTATTTTGTAATATTATTTCATCACAATGCACAATACAGTAGGCTGTCATGTGGCACAGCATTTACAATATTCAAAAACGGGATCCGTTTCCGAATCCCGTTTCTTTCGCTGTTTGCAATTATACTGTCAGTTCCACATCATCCGCAGATTCCGCACCTGCAAGAACCGGCTGAACATATTCGCGCAGAAATTCCTCAACCTGCTGCACGCTTCTTCCGGTATAATTTGCCGGATCGAGCTTCGATTCCAGTTCTTCTGCGGTGACACCGAAGATCGGGTCATTGACAATGCGTTCGCAGAGATCATTTTTCAGACCCTTCTGCTTGACTTCCGCACCGGCAGCCATGGAATGCACACGGATATGCTCATGCAGCTCCTGACGGTCGCCGCCGCGTGCTGCTGCATCCATGATGACATTTTCGGTTGCCATAAAGGGCAGCTCTGCCATGACGCGCTGACGGATGACTGCCGGATAGACGACCATGCCGCTTGTGACATTCATCATAATATTGAGGATCGCATCTGCTGCAAGGAATCCTTCTGCAACTGCGATGCGCTTATTTGCAGAGTCATCGAGTGTACGCTCAAACCACTGCGTACCTGCGGTGAATGCCGGATTCAGCGTATCGGTCATGAGATAGCGTGCGAGTGCGGTGATTCGTTCGCAGCGCATCGGATTGCGCTTATATGCCATTGCAGAAGAACCGATCTGGCCTTTTTCAAACGGTTCTTCCATTTCCTTGAAGGACTGAAGCAGACGCATATCATTTGCGAATTTCATTGCAGACTGCGCAATGCCGGAAAGCACATTCAGCACCTGTGCATCGACCTTTCGCGAATAGGTCTGACCGGAAACCGGAACAATCGCATCCGGTGCAAAGCCCATTTCAACAGCGATTTTACGCTCCATCTCACGGATTTTTGTGCCGTCACCCTGAAACAGCTCCATAAAGGAAGCCTGTGTGCCGGTCGTACCCTTTGAGCCGAGGAGTTTCATTCTGCCAAGCTGGAAATCCAGATCTTCGAGATCCATCAGCAGTTCATTCATCCAAAGGGTCGCACGTTTGCCGACGGTTGTGAGCTGTGCCGGCTGACAGTGTGTATAGGCAAGGCAGGGCTGTGCCTTCCATTCCTCAGCAAATTTTGCAAGATTGCCGAGCACGGCGATGAGTTTTGTGCGGACGAGCTTGAGTGCATCCCTCATAATAATGATATCGGTATTATCGCCGACATAGCAGGATGTTGCGCCGAGGTGGATGATACCCTTTGCATTCGGGCAGCAAAGACCGTAAGCATAAACATGAGACATGACATCATGGCGGCATTCCTTTTCACGTTTTGCCGCAGCCTCATAGTCGATATCGGTGATATGCGCTTCCAGTTCCGCGACCTGTTCCGCCGTGACATTCAGCCCCAGCTCATGTTCTGCTCTTGCAAGCGCAACCCAGAGCCGCCGCCATGTGGAAAACTTTTTGTCTGCGGAAAAGAGATACTGCATCTCCTTGCTCGCATACCGTGTACAAAACGGGGATTCATAACTGTTTGTGCTCATTGTTTCAGTTCCTTTCCTGATAAAAAATCATTTATAGATTAGTTATTTGTAATGCAAAGATTTGCGCCGCCGTACCGATAAGAGAAATGCCGGATGATCTTTTCAGATTCCAGATCTGCCAGTACAACGTCATAACAATTGCTGCAAAGCACCGTATATTTCATCACAGCGTCAGAAAACTTTTCAAAGTATTCCGTATCAATCTGCGGTGCCTTGATCCTGGTTGCATAACAAAGCATATAACGCATCTTCATTCTCCTTCGATCGCATAATTCCACGCACGGCCTTCGCCTGTCACATAGTAGTCGGTATCGGACGGTCTGACCCCGTCATTCGTACCGAGATAAACGGGTTTTCCGTCCACAAACGTGATCTCGATGCCGTGTTCGATCTCCCATTCACAGGAACCGGTCAGCGTAAAATCCATCCGGTTCTCATCTTCCGGCTCTGAGATAATCATACCGGAAATCTGCATCAATCCGCACATTTCACGAACCGGTGTTTCCTCTGTGACAAACGGGAGTTCCGCATGTTCGAAGCTGAAATCATCGCCCATCGCCTCTTTGCAAAGCGCGATGAATGCAAGGCAATAGCGTTTTGCCGCCGCACAGATGCAGTCGAGCATCTCATCTGAAAATCCTTCAACGGTTCGGATGCAGTGTTCGATATAGGCATCGCTGACTGTTTCATCCGGTTCCACGCTGACTTCGATCTCATTACCGAAGCGGCTGCTGAAATATGTTCCTTCCCGGAAATATTTTCCCGGTACCAGTTCGATTTTCATATGCATTCTCCTCTGTCAGATCGCAGGCATCACTCTGCCGCCGGAGACAGGAATATAGGCACCTGTTGTGAAGGATGCAAGCGGAGAAGCGAGAAATGCACACATCTGCGCAATTTCCGCATCTGTACCGCGCCGGCGCAGCGGAACGGTTTTATCATATTCCGGCTGTACTTCGGTATGCAGCCGCCGGTCATTATCGGTAATTGTCCAGCCCGGCGCAACTTCATTGACGGTGATATCATGCGGGCCGAGCTCTTTTGCGAGCACGCGCACCAAACCGTCCAGACCGCGTTTTGCAGCAGAATAGGCACTCCAGCCCGGCTCACAAAGCGCCGCACATTCCGTATTGATCACAACGATCCTGCCGCCGGAGCCTTTTGCGATCATATCCGGCACAAATGCCTTTGTCATATGCACCGTCTGCATCACACAGGATTGATACTGACTGTCGAAGTCTTCCAAAGGCTGTTCCAGCAGAGATTTCTGCTCATACTGGATCACGGCATTATGGATGAGAATATCCGGCACACCGATTTTCGCAGCAGCGATCTCCTGTTTCATGCGCTGGATATCGTCCGGCGAGGTAATATCCGCCTGCACCGCAATGACGCGCCTGCCGGTTTGCCGCCGCAGATTGACAGCCAGCAAATCCGCTTCTTCCTTATTGTGAAAATAATGCAGAACGAGGTCTGCACCGCAGTCCGCAAAGGTCTGCGCCATAACTCTGCCGAGCATTCCGGATGCTCCCGTAATTACTGCGAGATGTCCCCGCAAATCAATCGTCAGCATAAAAAACCCTCTTTTCAAGTAGTGGTGTTGAGGTATCCGCCGCAGCAGATGATACCGCGATTCTCCTTCCGGTTTCCGGCAGACAAACCGCAACCGCAAACCGGTTTTCCGGCAGCATCTGATAAAACTGCACGTTCTCCGCAGCCGGATGGTGAAAGATAATGTCGCTGTCCCTGATTGTAAATTCCAGCTTTGCAAAATCCAGCCCGATGCCTTCACCGGTGAATTTGGCATATGCTTCTTTTAACGTCCAGAATTGCGAAAAAGCAAAATCCCTGTCATCTGCATGCAGAATTCTTTGCAATTCGGCATCTGAGCACACTTTTTTGCCAAGGGCTTCTCTGAATTTCCGCGGCGCTTCGGCATCCACGCCGAGGGGAAAAACGCCGGCCGCCGCAACAGCAAGCCCCTTGCAATGCGTCAGATTCATATGCAGATTTTCATGCAGCAGCTTTGGTTTTCCAAGCCCGATCCGCCGGATTCCCGCATGCCGGACACCGAAATCTTTTGCGAGTGCCGCCCCGAGCAGATCCATTGCGATCAGATGTGCCGTTTTATGGTTCTGCCTGCCGGGTTCCGCCGGAATCTCCTGCGCATACACACGAAAGAGCAGTTCATTTGTATGCGGATCGCATCCTGTCAGCAAGATTTTCATGCATCTGCAAACAGGATCCTTGCAGCGCTGCACCCGATGCGGTCACAGCCTGCGGCAAGGAAGGCTTCCATTTGTTCGCGGGTACGGATCCCGCCGGCAGCCTTGATTTTCACATCGCCGCCGATATGCGCTTTGAACAGTGCAATATCTTCGAGCTGTGCACCGGCGCTGCCGAAACCGGTCGATGTCTTGATATAATCCGCCTTTGCTTCCGTGACCATCTCACAGCAGCGGATTTTCTCATCCTCTGTCAGATAACATGTCTCAATAATCACTTTGAGAATCTGATTTTCACAAACTCTGCGGATCTCTTTGATTTCGTGCAGAACAGCAGCAGCATCGCCGCTTTTCAGTGCAGAAATGTTAATCACCATATCAATCTCATCCGCACCGTCTGCAACGGCATCGGCAGCCTCAAAGAGTTTCACGCTTTCCGGCTGATAGCCAAGCGGAAAACCGATCACCGTACAGACTCTTAATTCCGGATATGTTTTTTTGACCTTCTGCACCCAAAAGGAAGGGATACAGACTGATGCCGTATGATATTGCAGTGCTTCTTCACAGATCTGCGCAATATCATCCCATTTCGCATCCGCTTTCAGCAGCGTATGGTCAATATGTGTCAAAATTTCAGTATTGGTCATATTTTCCTCTTATTTATCGTGATAAAACATGGTTCTTCCCGCACCGACCACAAACATGACCAGCACAGAAAGCAGTTGAATGACCGCACACGGTATGATCCCCAGAAAGACAGGCAGACCGAATGCAATGCCAAGATCCTGCATCGTTTTTGTGATATCCGCCCAGCTTACCTCTGTTTCAGAAAT
>DMBA01000340.1 GCA_003446315.1 Ruminococcus sp.
TTTGCAGCGCGGCTTCCGCGCCGCGCCGCCTTGATTTATTCTTCATTTTGTGCTATAATAGCGATAACGGTTAGTCTTATCTAATCACCATTCAGAATGGAGTGATTCAAATGAAGCGAACATATTACAATATCAAAACGGACGGCTTTTTCGGGGCATATTTTGAAAACCCGAAACCGGCGCGTCATGCCGTGATCCTGATGCTTGGGGATAAACTGGACGATATGATGGTAAAAATGGGTGTGAAATGGCTGCACGATCAGGCATGCAATGTGCTCACAATGACCTCAGAAACAGAGGATTATGCCTTTCACGATTTTCAGATCGAATATTTTGAAAAGGCAATCGCGTTTTTGAAGCAGCGCGGGAACGAAAAAATCGGCATATGCGGGGCATCCACAACGGCGATGATCTCGCTTGCAGCCGCATCCCTGATACCGGATATCACATTGACCATTGCGATCTCCCCCTCAGATTTCATCATGCAGGGCTTTTATCGTGACGGCAAGGACGGTGCAAGAGAGCGTCCGGCAGACGGCGAAAGCACTTTGACCTATCGCGGCAAACGGCTGCCGTATCTGCCATATGCATACCGGCATCCGGAATATTGGCAGCAGATCGAAGCGGAGATAAAACGGCGCGGCGATATGATCGCTTCAAGGGATCTGTTTGACCGTTCCGAGGAGCTTTGTCCGGTGACGGAAGATATGAAGATCAAGGTGGAGCAGATCAAGGGCATGGTTGCGCTGATCGGGGCGGAAGATGACGTATTATGGGACACCTGCCGATACATCCGGCGGATGGTGGCACGTTTGCAGGAAAAACCGCACACCTGCAAAACGGCAATGCTGACCTATCAATACGGTTCCCATTTTATGTTTCCGCAGAGCATGCTGACAAAGATTCTGCCGGTTGGATCGTCATGGCTGCTGCGGTTTGCGTTCCAATCTTTGAAGAAGCACCCGCAGGAATGCAAGGCAGCACGGATAGATGTTGACAGGAAACTGCGCCGTATCATAAATCAATGGAAAACAAAGGCATGAGATTCTGTATCAATCGCAAAAGAAAAGGGACGGCACGCGCCATCCCTTTTTTTCTATCAATCCGAAAATGCTTACTTCTTATCAGGAGATTCGAGATACTTATAGCAGCAGGCAGCGAGTGCTGCACCGGCAAGCGGGCCGACAATGAAGACCCAGAGCTGTGCGAGGGGCGTGGTGTTACCGGAGAACGCAGCGATCAAAGCGGGGCCGAAGCTGCGTGCGGGGTTGACGGATGTACCGGTCAGACCGATGCCGAGGATATGCACAAGCACGAGTGTGAAACCGATGACTACGCCGCCGAAGGAACCGTGACCGGCTTTTTTGGAAGTCACGCCGAGGATGGTGAGCACGAAGATAAAGGTGAGGAGAATCTCAACGACCAGACCGACAAGTGCACTGCCGCCGACACCTGCAAGACCGTTTGTGCCGTAGCCGCCGGTTTTATCTTCAACAGAACCCGCCGTAAAGATGAAAGCGAGCACACCGGAACCGGCAAAAGCGCCGAGACACTGCGCAATCACATAACCGATGAAATCAGAAACGGAGATGCCGCCTGACATCAGTACGCCGAGGGAAACGGCGGGGTTAATGTGACAGCCTGAGATGTTGCCGACGCAATAAGCCATGCCGACGATGGTCAGACCGAATGCGAAGGCAGTGAGGATATACCCGCAGCCGTTTGCCGCATCACAGCCGACCAGCATAGCAGTACCGCAGCCGATCAGGACGAGTGTGAATGTGCCGATAAATTCGGCGATGTACTTTTTCATGAGAAAGCACCCCTTTTCTAATCGTTTGACAGGGGACGAAACCGCAGCAGCAAGCCTGTCTCTTTGCGGCTGCGTGCACAGCGAAATGCTGCATCATAAATTTATTATAACACACAACGCAGAAAAAAGCAACATTTTTTTATGCAAATGTCAGATATCAATTAAGCAACCCCACGCAATAGGCAGCATCAAATTCGATAATAGATAATAAGCCAAAAGCAGAGTGCGCTTAGTCGGAAGGTCACTCTGCTTTTTATATTGCGATTTGACTAACTTAATGCTATAATATTTGTGCATACTTTACAAAATTCATTTGCAGTCTTACTTTTTTCAAATTTCACTTTGCGTTTTTTCAAAAAAAACGGTGAGGGTAGTTTATGGCTGCCTGACAAATGAATTATATAATACCACCCCGCTGAAAGCCGGATCAGATAAAACATCATTGATCTGACGCTGCAATACGTCCGGATGCGTGACCCATTCCTGTGCACCGCTGCCGGCTTGTGCATCCACATTGCCGGCTTTATATGCCGCAAGACCCGCAGCCAACCGGACATCCGGTGCAAGCGGAAGCGCCTTCCAGCGATCAAGCAGCGCAGAAAAGGGTGCAGTTTCGTGCTCATATCCGAAATAAAGCTGCGGAATGACCAGATCACAGCAGGTGCCGTCTGCACACCATGCTGCAACATCCGCATAGAGCGTGTCATAATTCTTTTGCAGATCCCCCTGCGGACTGACAGAAAAGATCCCGTCAGGATCGGCTTGATGAACCGCCTGCCGGAGCGTTTTCATCAGATTGGTAATATGTTCCCGCCGCCATGCAGCGAGATCGGAAGCGCCGGAAGCCTCGAACGCCGCGGCATCGAAAGCGGGGTCGGTTGTTGGATAGAAATAGTCATCAATATGGATCCCGGCAGGATGATATTGCGTCATGATCTCCTGCACAGCACCTGCGAGGAATTCTTTGACGGCATCAGAAGCCGGATTGAGATACCAGCGGCCATCCCACAGCACGAGGTTTTCTTTGCGGAGCTGTTCATCCTGAAACCAGTGGGAAAGCAGCGCATCATCGTGATGTTTCTGCATAGCGGCAGTTGTCTGCAAGCGCAGGGGATTGATCCACGCATGCAGCTCCAGACCGAGCGCCGCACAGACATCAGAAAGGATCTGCAAGGTGTCATAGCCGTTGACAGCCGGATTCCGGGGATAAAACGCAGAGGGATAACCGGCTTCCCCGAATGCGCAGACATGTACAAAAACGGTCGTGATGCCGTTTTCTTTTTGCGACCGGAGCAGATCCGTCACCGCAGATTTGACCGCAGCAGCATCGCCGGAAGCAAACAGCGGCTCGCACGCAAAATAGGGGATCCATGCGGCATAAAGCGGCTGCTGATTCTGCGGCGCAAGATGGAGTTGTTCGACAGTCTGGGTATGTGACGGGGGAGCGCACTGCCGCAGATCGGGCAGCGGAAAACGGGCACAGCCGGAGAGGATCAACGCGGCGAGCAGGAGTGCACCGGTGCAGGATAAAAACGGATACATAGAAAGCTCCTTTCGGTTGTTACTTTCTATCATATCAAAGAGCGCGTGCAAAAATGATCGTTCGGGCGCAAAACGGGCAAAAGAGAGGAGAAAGCGATGTCGAAGCATGCAGAAGATGCGCAGGCGGCACCGATCAGAAAAATCACGAAAAAACCTTGCATTTCCGGCGAAAATGTGATATAATAATATAGTTATGCAAAAAGACACCTGAAACGGAGGAATTCAGCTTGCGTTCTATGGAAGAAGAGATCCGGCGGCGGAGAACCTTTGCGATTATTTCGCATCCGGATGCCGGTAAAACCACGCTCACCGAAAAACTGCTTCTTTATGGCGGTGCGATCTCGATGGCAGGTGCCGTCAAAGGCAAAAAGAGTGCACGCCATGCCGTTTCCGACTGGATGGAAATTGAGAAACAGCGCGGAATTTCGGTCACATCATCGGTCATGCAGTTTGAGTATGACGGCTGCTGCATCAATATTCTGGATACGCCCGGACATCAGGATTTTTCGGAAGATACCTATCGTACCCTGATGGCAGCAGATGCCGCGATCATGGTCATTGACGCAGCAAAGGGCGTTGAGCCGCAGACCCGGAAACTGTTCCATGTTTGCGTCATGCGGCATATCCCGATCTTCACATTTATCAATAAGATGGACCGTGAAGCGCAGAATCCGTTTGATCTGCTTGAGGAGATCGAGCGCGAACTGGGCATCAAAACATATGCTGTCAACTGGCCGATCGGCTGCGGCAAGGATTTCCGCGGCGTATTTGATCTGGAAACGAGACATATCATCTCCTTTGAGGGGACAGGCGGCATGCACGAAGTCTCCGCAACGGAAGTGGAGCCGGATGATCCCGCACTTGCCGATCTGATCGGAAAAGATAACCATGCGCAGCTTGCGGAAGATATCGAACTGCTGGACGGCGCATCCGAAGATTTTGACGCAGAAGCGATCCAGAACGGTACGCTTTCGCCTGTATTTTTCGGCTCTGCCTTGACGAATTTCGGCGTAGAACCGTTCCTGAAGCGTTTTCTGGAGCTGACACCGCCGCCGCTTGCGCGTGTTGCAGACGGTGAAACGGTATCTCCGTTTGACGAAGCATTCTCTGCATTCGTCTTCAAGATTCAGGCAAATATGAACAAAGCGCACCGTGACCGCGTGACATTTCTGCGCATTTGCTCCGGAAAATTCACCCGTGATATGGAAGTATACCATGTGCAGGGTGAAAAGAAAATGCGTCTTTCGCAGCCGCAGATGATGATGGCAGAAAACCGCGAGATCATTGACGAAGCATATGCCGGTGATATCATCGGTGTGTTTGATCCGGGACTGTTCTCCATCGGTGATACGGTCTGTTCACCGAGCAAAAAGGTCAGGTTTGAGGGCATCCCGACATTTGCGCCGGAGCATTTTGCGCGTGTGCGCCACAAGGACACGATGAAGCGCAAGCAGTTTGTGAAGGGTGTTATGCAGATCGCACAGGAAGGTGCCATTCAGATTTTCCACGAACCGGAAACGGGTATGGAAGAAGTGATCGTGGGTGTGGTCGGCGTGCTGCAATTTGAGGTGTTTGAGCACCGCATGCGCACAGAATATAATGTGGAGATCATCCGTGAGCCGCTGAGTTATCAGTATATCCGCTGGATCTCCGGCATCCCGACGGACAAGAAGCCGCAGCTTATCATGAGCGAAGACACCAAACTGGTGCAGGATTTCCGTGACCAGTATCTGCTGCTTTTTACGAGCGAATGGAATATTCGCTGGGCGTTGGAACGCAATGAAGGTCTGGAATTGCAGGATTTCAGCAAGAACTGATCCTGACTGCATGCGATCAAAATGATATAAAAATAAACCGCAGCATTTCCGGTTTCACGGATTTGCTGCGGTTTTGCTGTTTATTGTTTTCTTGCGATGCGGTATTCATCGCCGTCACGGTAATAAGGACAGTGTGCGCGGGAATCGGCTAAAAACCGCGCATATTCGTCTTCATCCAGATTCATTTCGCACACATAGCAGTCCCAGTCCTCGTCATAGGCGTTATAGGCACAGGTGTCACATTCATTCATGATGCAA
>DMBA01000053.1 GCA_003446315.1 Ruminococcus sp.
GCGTGCGCATGATTTGAATAAACCGCAATAATTAGGGAGAACGGCACAACAAATCATTAGATTTTTTGCCGGACTGTCTGTATAATGAAATTAGTTCGGAAAACCGGACAAGGGAAAACGGATTGACCGCAGAGAAAATAGGAAATGATCCGAAGCAATCAAGTAATCAGGGGGAAAAGAATATGCGAAACTGTCTACTCAGGAAGGCAGCAGCCGCTGCGGCACTTGCCGTGACAGCGGGTACTTTTGCTGCACTGCCGGTATCCGCGGCAGACGATTTTATTTTCAGCGACGGATTTGAGTCCGGCGAGGGAAGCTGGAAAGGACGCGGCGGCGCTTCGGTGACAGCCGATCAGCAAACGCCTTATGCCGGCAGCGGTGCGCTCTTTGTTTCCGGCAGAACCGATGCATGGAACGGCGCGGAAAAAGATGTGTCCGGCATCTGCAAGGCGGGGGAGCACTATGCGTTCAGCGCTTGTGCCCGCTATGACGGCAATGCGTCATCTGTGACCTTTATGCTTTCGCTTGCCTATAAAGATGCTTCCGGCACCGTGATCTATGACCATATCGCACAGGCAGAAACCATGAGCGGCTTCTATGTGCAGCTTTATAACGACGATTATATGCTTCCGTCAGATGCAAGCGATCCCGTGCTCTATGTGGAAACAAAATCGGGCAGCACATCCTTTTATCTGGATGAAGTGATCTGCGCAAAGTCAGGCACGCAGATCACAGGCCCTGCCCCGAAGCAGTTCCGGCTCGGCGATGTCGATTGCAGCGGCAGCATCACAGCAGCCGATCTGACGCTTGCAAAGCGCTATGCAGGCAGGACATTCCCGGATAAAACCATGCAGCGTGCTGCGGATGTGGATTGCAGCGGCACCGTTGATGCGGATGATCTGCAATGGATGCAGCAGTATCTGCTCGGCAGGGAAACCGAATATCCGGAACCGGTCAAGCCGCCTGTGACTCCATATGCCTATGATGCCAATTTGCAGTATCATCGGTTTGATGAAGATGAATATTTGAAAAAAGCAGATCGCTCCGGTCAGGTCATCGAAGAACATTATGCAGGGCCGAAGGGTCAGAATATGCTTTATGTCTATCTGCCGCCCGGATATGACGAGAATCAGAAGTATAATATCTTCTATCTGATGCACGGCGGCAATGAAAATGAGAAAACACTGTTCTTCCAGAATGATACCATGATGCAGAATATCTTCGACCATATGATCCAGAACGGTGAGCTGGATCCGCTGATTGTGGTCACGCCGACATTCAATCAAAGCGGCGCGGAGAACTTCTGGTCAGAATATCGGGAAAAGGTGGTTCCGTTTGTGGAAGGAAAATATTCCACTTATGCCGAATCAACCGATCTTGCAGGGCTTCAGGCATCCAGAATGCACCGTGCATACGGCGGCTTCTCGATGGGCGCTGTTTCGACATGGGCTGTCCTGACCCATTGCCTTGATATCACAGCATATTATATGCCGCTTTCCGGCGACCATTGGGGCGGCACGCAAACAGCTTCCGACAAGGCAAGAGCCATTGCAAAGGCAGTCGATGATTCCGGATTGGAGAAGAACCAGTATTTTATCATGTGCGCGACCGGTACGAAGGATATTGCGTATCAGAATATCGGTCCGCAGGTGGAAGAAATGAAGAAACTGGATGAGTTTATTTATACATCCGATCTTTCGCAGGGCAACTTCTATTTCCTGCTTGCACAGGGCCCCGATCACTGGTGGGGACATGTCCGCCATTATGTCTATGACATGCTGCCTTACTTCTTCCACGAAGGTCAATGAGGAAAAAACGCAGTCCCGGAATGCTTCGGGGCTGCGCTTGTTTATACTGCGATCCGGAGAAAATGAAGGCATCTTTGCATTTTTTTGCGTTTTTATTGTAGGCTTCTGAATATTCCGTGAAATTTTGGAAAAACCATTGACAAATTGCAGAATCTGCTGTATAATGTTGAAAACAGCCGAATTTCGGCGTATAAAGGAGGAGATTTTTATGATAACAGTCAGCAGCTATGCCGAACTCCAGGCAGCGATCCTTCGGGATGAGCCTGTGATTCGTTTGGAAGGCGGCGCAAAGCAGTTCTATGAGCGCAAGACCGGCGATACCCTCGGCGGCGGTGTGCTCGGTGCACTGCCCGGCTTTCTGATCGCCGGCCCGCTGGGTGCAGCCGTCGGCGCGGCAGTCGGTGCGGCAGTCGGTGCCGGTTCTGCACCGACGACAGAACGGGATGTCGCAAAATTCATGATGCTCTATTATCGCAAGAGCAGTTGCGGCGTGACATATGTGGAGTTGACACATAAATAAGCAAAAGTATGGAACAGCGCGGTTTCCGTTCGCCGCCGGACACGGAGCGAAGGAGAAGGAGTCCGCGCTGTTTCTATGTATCGGCTGCAAAACGTGATCGGCGATTATCCGCTGATTATCAATACGGTTCCGGCGCTGCTGCTGGATGCGCAGATGCTTGCCGCGGTGCAGCCGGACGCACTTGTGCTGGATCTTGCCTCGAAACCGGGCGGGGATGACTTCGGAGACATTCGGAAAGGCGGTGCTATGTGAAGAATAAACAGAATTGGCTTTGGATCGCCGGATTGCTCACAACGCTTGTGACCGCAGTCACGGCATGGGCGGCGGAACGTCCGAAAGAGCCGCTTGTCATCACCATTCAGCAGCAGTCTTCATCGGCGGAAACCACCGCTTCAGAAGCGGAAAAAACCGAAACTGCTGAGATATCACGCCTTCCGGAACGGTCTGCCGAAACCGCAGCAACAGTGCAGGAAACGGAGCAAACACACACAACACATCAAACTACAACCCTCGAACAAACCATAATCCAAAATGAAACGCCGGACAGGAACCTCAATTCTGCTGATGCAGCAGCGTTGAAGTGCGTGTCCGGCGTTGGCGATGTTCTGGCGGATGCGATCATTGCATATCGGGATGCGCACGGCGGCTTTCGGCGGCGGGATGAATTGCTCGAAATAGACGGCATCGGGCAGGTGCTGCAACAGCGGATCATGGCATATTTCGAGATTCCGGATGAATTGCCGCCGGAAACGGTTCTGCCGGATCCGGAGCCGCAAGCAGAACCGGAAATCGTGAATGATACACCGGAAATGACGGAAACACGAGCAGAATCAGCGCAGACGACATGGACGCAGGAAACAACATCTGCCGAATACTACTATAATATCAATTCCGTTACAAAGACAGAACTGCTGCGGATTCCGGATATGACGGAAAAACTTGCGGATGAGATCCTGCATTTGCGGGAGCAGCTCGGCGCATATCACAATATCTATGAGCTTGGCTTGATCGACGGCTTGAACGGTGTCTATTTTGAAACAGTGCTGCGGGAATATCTCTACTGCGAACCGGAGCCATAAAGATCAGTGCATGCGGGAATCGGCTGCCGGATAAAAATCCTCACCGCTGATCCTGCCGCGCTGCCATGCATGCTGCCGGCTCCGGCGCGATGCGGCTGCCCCCACCGGGAGATCACAAAGCAGATTCAGGGATGCATCCATCTCGCAAAGCTCCCCCACGCTCATGACGATCGCATCTTCTTCGGTGTGTTCGCCGCCGCACATGAATTCCCATGTGTTGTCGTCAAAGTGATGACAGACCAGTTTGACATCACCGCCTTCCAGAACATGCGTGCAGGTCAGAACCAGCAAGTCCGGACGCTCGGTAAACGGAAAATGTGCCATATCAATTCCTCCTGATTTGTTGTATATAGTATATCATACAGGAAAAAACGAAAAAAAGCAAGCCAATCAGAGCGAAAATGTGATAGAAGTGTGAAAGATTCGTGTTTATTTGGTTTTTCGGTATGACGAAACGGAAAACACACCCGATTTCAGAGAAATCAGATGCGGATTTCTAAGCCAATTTGTAAGAAATGGAGACAGATTTGTAACCAAATTGTAACAAACTCCAAAAAAATCATTAAAAAGAAATTTCAGAAAAGTGTGAATGCACAAATTTAAGCGCTTGTAGTTGGGTAGTTTTAACAAAGCACACAAATAAGATGACGAATTGATGATTTGCATTGACTTTTCAGGATTTTTCGTGTATATTTACAGTATGAAAACACCAAGAAACCGCGAGGGCT
Organism: Ruminococcus sp.; assembly: GCA_003446315.1. Lineage (GTDB taxonomy): Bacteria > Bacillota > Clostridia > Oscillospirales > Ruminococcaceae > Firm-04. The sequence continues at coordinate 4,136 of DMBA01000053.1, forward strand.
CTGACGGAAGCCTGACACCAGATGAACCGGAACGCTTTCGGTCGTGTTTGCAGAAAGCAGACCTGCACCAAGAAAAGATGCAGGCAGTGCTTCAGGCTGCGCAAAACGCAGCGAGAATTCATGCCCGTCAGAAACGGGAAACATTTTCAAGCGCTGCGAACGCAGCAAATTATTCGCAGCAAAATGAAGGAGGAAACTTACAATGAACAAGCTTAAGAAGTCCCTTGCTTTGATTGCAACTCTGGCAATCGCATCTACTGCATTCTATGCTTGCGGCGGCGACTCCAGCTCCACCGCAGACACATCTTCTTCTACCGCAGACTCCAGCGAGGCTGAATCCAGCGACGCAGAGTCCAGCGAAGAAGAGACCAGCGATGCTGAGTCCAGCGAGGCTGAGACCAGCGACGCAGAGTCCAGCGAAGCAGAAGCTCCGGCTGAGATCAAGGTCGGCGATGACGGTGATACACTGTCTATCCTCTGCTGGACCGGCGACGACGTCGAGAAGATGATCGAGAACTTCGAGTCCGCAAACCCGGACTACGCTGGCAAGTGCAAGTATGTCAACGTTGGTTCTAAGGGTCAGGAAGCTCGTGAGCAGTATGCAAACTACTTCGCAGGCGGCGAGGATGCTGACCTGTTCGTTCTCGAAGCAGACTGGATCCTGGACTACATCAACAACGATGAGTACACCGCTCCGCTGAGCGACCTCGGCTTCACTGACAGCGATTTCGATGGCTGCTATCCTTACACCGTTTCCATCGGTACTGATAACAACGGCGTTCTGAAGGCTGCTTCCTGGCAGGCAACTCCGGGCGGCTACGTTTACAGAACTGACCTCGCTGAGCAGTATCTGGGCGTAAAGTCTCCGGAAGAGATGCAGGAGAAGGTTAAGGACTGGGATACATTCACCGAGTCCGCAAAGACCGTTAAGGAAGCATCTGAGGGCAAGACCGCTATGGCTGATACACTCGGCGGTATGTGGCAGGTTTGGCAGTACAACCGTGCAAATGCATGGCTGGATGCTGACAACAAGCTCGTCATCGACGACTTCTGCAAGGAATATGCAGAGCTCGCAAAGGAATACTATGACAATGGCTATGTAACCAAGGAAGACCAGTGGTCTGACGGCTGGTATCAGATCGGCCAGGATGACTCCACTATGGGTTACTTCTTCTGCACATGGTGCCTCGGTTCCGGTTCTATGCTCTCCAACGCTGAGGGCGGCGAAAGCGGTTCCACATTCGGTAAGTACAACATCACTGCTGGTCCTTCCGGCTGGGCATGGGGCGGCTCTTGGCTGGCTCTGTCTCCGAAGTGCGACAACGGCACAATGGCTCACGACTTCGTGAAGTACTTCACCGTTGATGAGAACACCGCTAAGGATTATGCTCTGTTCAAGTCTGAGTTCGTAAACAACCCGAGCGCAATGAAGGCTATCGTTGACGAAGGTTCCAACAAGAACGATCTCCTCGGCGGTCAGGATCAGTTCTCCGTTCTGTATGAGGCTGCTGGCAACATCGACATGGACGGCAAGATCACCGCTTATGACTCCCAGATCAAGGACGCTTTCAACCAGGCTGTTCAGAAGTACGTTAAGGGCGATGTCGCTTCTTACGACGATATGATCACTGAGTTCAAGAAGGAAGCTGCTAAGATCGAGGGTATCACCGTTGAGTAATTCTTTCTGAATTCTCTTGTTCAGACATTTCCACAGATAATTTGATAGAATATGCCTGAAAAACAGCATAACCGAATATTTGCCTATTGGGTCTTCGTACCCAATAGGCGAATATTTTATCTTTGTCTGTAAATTTCACTAATTTTCTTCTGAAAGGGTGTGCTGAATGGCTACTGCTGCACAAAGCAAGCTGAAATCTGTCAGTTACGCAAAGTATGGCTATCTCTTTATCCTGCCGTTTTTCATTGTGTACTTCATTTTCAGCCTGTATCCGCTGCTCCAGACTTTTGTTCTGGCGTTCCATGCGAACGGTGCCAGAGAAAATCTGGCGTTTGTTGGCCTTGATAACTTTAGAACCATTCTTGCAAAACCGGCTGAAAATGATTTTAAGGCAATGGGTATCCATGATTCCTTCTGGCTCGGTATCAAAAATACCGCTATCATTTGGGTCGGCAACTTCATTCCGCAGATCGCACTTTCCCTGCTCCTTGCAGTTTGGTTTACGGATCTGCGCGTAAAAATGCCCGGCAAAGGCTTCTTCAAAGTGGTTATGTATATGCCGAATATCATCACCGCTGCTTCCGTTGCCGGTCTGTTCCTCTCCTTGTTCGGCGACTCCTCTTACAGCGTTATCAATATCCTGTTCCGTTCCGGTGAGGAGCCCTGGAAGATCGTTTCCAGCGTTTGGGGCTCCCGTATTCTCGTTATGTTCATCCAGGTCTGGATGTGGTTCGGTAATACGATGATTATGCTCATGTCCGGTATCCAGGGTATCAATGAATCGCTCTTTGAAGCTGCCGAAATCGACGGCGCGAACTCTACCCAGACTTTCTGGAAGATCACGTTCCCGCTGCTCAAGACCATCATGGTCTACACATTGCTGACTTCCATGATCGGTGGTCTCCAGATGTTCGATATTCCTTACATGCTCCATACCGGTAATGTTGTGAATGAGAACATCAAGACGGTTGCTGTCTTCGTTTATGAAATGTTCCACAGCAACTTTGCAAAGCCTTCCTTCGGTTATTCGGCTGCTGCTTCTGTTATTTTGTTTATCATTACCTCCATCCTCGGCGCTATGGTCTTCTATGTCCAGCGTGATAAGGATGCGATCGAGAAGAAGAGAAAGCAGAAGCAGGCAATTAAGGAATGGAAACGTAAGCAGAAAGGGGGCGGATTTAGCATATGAGTAAGAAGGTTACATATGATTCGGACAAGGGCGGCTACCAGACCCATGTCCTCATCAAATCCGCACTGATCTACATCGTTCTGATCATTTTGACTTTGATCTGCCTTGTTCCGATCTGGATTCTGGTCGTCAATGCAACTCGTATGCACGATCAGATCATCAGCGGTATTTCCCTGATTCCGAGTGGCTCTTTGGGTCATAATATGGAAACTCTGAAGAACAATTCTCTTTATAATTCGTTCTTTAGCCCGCTGCTTGGTATGAAGAACTCGCTGATTATCGCCGGCTGCTGCTGTGCACTCACCGTTTTCTTCTCCGGCATGACCGCTTATGGCCTTGTTGTCTATGACTTCAAGCTCAAGGGCCCGGCATTCGTCTTCATCCTCGCTGTTATGATGGTTCCGACACAGGTTACTGCTGTTGGTTTCATGCGCCTGTTGATCCAGATGAATTTGCTCGACAGCTATATTCCGCTGATTATCCCGTCTATTGCAGCACCTGCGATTGTCTTCTTTATGCGCCAATACATGCTGTCCTCGTTCCCGCTGGACATCATTGAAGCTGCGCGTATCGACGGCTCCAGCGAGCTGCGTACCTTCCTGACCATCTCCATCCCGATGATGAAGCCGGCGTTTGCTGTTCAGGCAATCTTCGCTTTCATCCAGAAGTGGAATGACTACTACAACCAGTCCATCGTGCTCGTTTCCGGTAAAAAGGAACAGCTCACGATGCCGATGATGGTTCAGAAGGTTATCGCAATTGACCGAAATGCTGACTACGGTGCAAACTACACCGCAATCTTCCTTTCGATTATCCCGGTTGTTATCATTTACGTCGTGCTCTCCCGTTTCATCATCGGCGGTGTTGCTGCCGGCGGTGTCAAGGAGTAATCGGACAACCGTTATTTGCATGCAAAAGCACAGTGTCTTTTCCGGCACTGTGCTTTTTCTATGGGGGATCTTTTCTTTATGGATTTTCAGACTGCGTTAGCCGCTGCACAGAAAGATTGCGGCGGCAAGGGCATCGGGACACTCGGCGAGAAAACACTTCATCTGACATTGAAATATCTGTTTGCGCCGGATCCTGATACCCATGAGCGAAAAATCGGCGGGTTTGTCGCAGATGCCGTGACAGAAGATGGTGTCGTGGAGATACAGACCCGCAGCCTTTCCAGACTCAAACCCAAACTCGCCGCATTTTTGCCGCTGTGTCCGGTGACGGTCGTTGTACCTGTGATTGAGCATAAAATGCTGCTCCAAATCAATACGGACGGTGAATTGCTCTCGCAGCGGATGTCGCCGAAACATGAAAGCGTCTGGACTGCGATGCGGGAAATCTATTTGCTGCGGTCTTTTTTGCAGGATCCGAATTTGGAGATTTGTCTCTGTATGATGAATATTTCTGAATATGTGCTGCAAAAAAGCAAAAAAGAGCGCCTTGACCGTGTACCGGCAGCGCTGAATGCCGTGCATCGGCTGCGTTCTCCGCAGGATTATCGGGCGCTGCTGCCGGATCCGGTTCCGGAAATCATTACGAGTGCGGCGCTCGGCACTATGCTCCGGATTTCGCAGGATACCGCCAGATATTATATCAATTTGCTCTGTCATCTGGGGTGTGCAGAGGAAATCGGCAGGGTCGGCAGACAGAAGCAATGGCGGCTGTTGTGTGTATCCGAAAACAGCCGGGGTTGATTTCGAAGCAGCATCCGCATTGGGCGTGCGCGTGATCTGGGCGCTTTCTCTCCCGGGAAAAACGGCACCCGTTTCTGCCGGCAAAATCGTCGCACAGACCTTGCAGGAGTTGTTTGCAGAAGAAGGGAGCGATGCGCATGACTGATTTAAGCGGCGTTCGGTTGGGATTTGCGCTTTGCGGCTCGTTTTGCAATGCTGCACGCGCTGTGGAAACGGCAGAGATCTGCGCCGGATGCGGTGCGGCGGTTTTGCCGATCGTTTCCGAGCATTTTGCATCCATGAAAACGAAATTCGGCGTACCTGCTGCATTTTTGGAACCGTTGGCGAAGATTGGGACAGATAAATTGATTCGCTCGATCGCAGATGCAGAGCCGATCGGGCCGAAGAATCTGACGGATGCGCTGGTCGTTTGTCCGTGCACCGGAAATTTACTCGGAAAGCTCTCCGCCGGATTGACCGACAATACGGTGACAATGGCAGTGAAATCGCATTTGCGCGGCGGAAAACCGGTCATTCTCTGTATTGCAACCAATGACGGGCTTGCCGCATCTGCGCGGAATATCGGTGATTTGCTGAACCGGAAGCATTATTATTTTGTTCCGTTCGGGCAGGATGATCCGCAGAAAAAGCCAACATCGCTCGTTGCGGATTTCTCCCGCGTGCCGGAAACGGTTGCGGCTGCGCTTGCGGGCAGACAATTACAGCCGCTTTTATGTTGAATCGAAGGCGTGTTGATACGAAGCGGAAAACGCATCTTTTTGCCGGGATTTGCACATTATCATTGTGTCAACACAACCTTGTTTTGCAGGACGCAGGATCTGACTGTGTCCTGCTTTTTTCGGTTTCCATCCGTCGCCTTGCCCCCGCGCAAGGTCAGAACACCGCCGTGCCGCGATGGTCACTGCGGCACCCAATCCGCGCAGGCGCTGCTGTAAAGCACGGCTGATCCTGCCGGCTCCCAGAATCAGGCAGGGCAGCCGGTTCAATACCACCGGCAGCTCCTGCATTGCGATCTGGATTGCACCTTCCGCCGTCGGGATCGCATTGCGCAGCGCAAATGTCTCCTGCCGGACATAATCAACGGCATGCAGACCGCTGTTTTCGATTTGGATGCGTTCTTTTTCGGTCAGCATTCCGCCGTATACCGTGCCGCCGGATCTCACAAGCGGTAATAAACTTCGCATCTGGATCGCACGGCTCCCAAACGGCGTGTGCAGAAATACGCCGTCTTGTGTGACCGGCATCGGCAGGATCAGTGCATCCGTTTCGTCCGGCAGAGCTTGCGAATGCTCCGCTGCATGAATGGTCTCCGGCAGCTTTCCGAAGCGGTCAAATCCTGTTACTGTGACTTCGTGTTCCTTTGCCAGTTCCCCGGCAGCCGCAATTTGCCGCAGGTCTCCGCCTGCAAGCAGCAGCCGGCGGCGTTTTGATGTATTGGGCATAATCTTCACTCCCTGATGCTCTTGCATTTTCCGCAGTTTGCGGTTGACTTATGATATGCGAAATCTGCCGAATCAGTGCGGAGCGCGTAACGCCATTTTACAATGGTTAACCATTGCGAATCATCGGAAACGGCATAAAAATGGGCGTTTTTTTATAAAATTACATTTGTTTCTCAAAAATGCTTGCAATCTGCTGCTGTCTGTGTTATACTGAAAGCAGAGCACGGGAATCGTGTTTCGTCGGATACGTTGATGCATTGTCATTGAAAGGAGTGATTCAAATGAAAACAGGACGTTTTTTGAGCTTTATCACTGTGCTGGGCATGGCTGCGCCCTGCATTTCCCTGCAAGTATTTGCAGCGCCGTCGGCAGTGACGGATTGGACTGCGCTGCGGCATGCGATTGCGGACGGCGGTGAGATCCGGATGGATGCCGATTTGACTGCGGATCCTGCGTCCGGATTATTGGTGATCCCGGACGGCGTGTCCGTTTCGCTCGATCTGAATGGACACAAACTGCAAGGCAATATGCAGCATTTCATCACGAATTACGGCGCACTGACGGTTTTTGATTCCGGTGAAAACGGTTCGATCACCGGCATCGGCTGTGTGATTGAGAATCAGGAACATGCTGATTTGACGATCAAAAGCGGCTCGATCATCTCAGAAGGATATGTGGATACGGCGGAGGCGAAAATGATTGCTGCGATCCGGAATAACGGCGAAATGCGCTTTGAGGGCGGCTTTCTCCACGGCAAAGACAGCAATGCACTTTGCATCGGAGCGCAGGGGCATACTGTGATGTCAGACGGCAAAATGACCGCAGGATATACGGTTGATGACGATTATTATGCGGTGTGCGGCTCCGGCAGTTTTGAAATGTCCGGCGGCGAATTGACCGGAACTGAGATCCGTGAGATGGAATTGGAAGTCGGATATGATGACATGGGCGACGAGTTTTTGTTTGAAAAATGGTATGTGTATGCGAGTGAGGCAGTTTCGCGGGAGATCGCTTCCGGCTTGCGGCTCCCGCAGGGGAAAGCATTCCTTGCAGGCGCTCATCCGGACGGCTCAGATGCGGTTTTGCTCTCTGAGGCGGATGCTACAGATGCTGCAAAACTCTCCA
>DMBA01000131.1 GCA_003446315.1 Ruminococcus sp.
TAGAAGCAATTGTGATTGGCTTCACTGCAAAGGATCGGAACTTCGGAAGATTGCAGGAGCGCTGTCTCCCGAAGAACGGTGGACTCATCACTGATGATGTTCTGTTCACAGAGATATTCTGCGATGCTTTTTGCAGATACCGGAGCCTCGGGGGTGGCAGAGGTATGCAGCTTTTTTATGATATAAAGTTTTTTTGCATCAAACCGAGACATACCTGATACCGTCCTTTTCTTCGTCATTTGATTCAGATTTTTGCATCCGATCAGATCATTGTTCCTGCTTCTTCTCTCTTTTTGTTCTTCAGATACAAAGCGATGAAGAAGCATGCTGCGCCCAGCATGAATGCATAAGGTGCAACTGTCAGGATCACGCCTGTCGGAGAGATATCTTCCAGTTTGTTGATGAACTTGGTGCTGTCGAGCCCTGCGGTTTGGTCCGGCTTTGTTTTGCCTTCTACCGTGTAATTGGTCAGCGCTTTTGCATCAAATCCGATCGTTGCGCCGCTTGCGACAGTTGCATCGGTGACATTCTGACCCTCGATGGTCGTCTTGTAGGTATCAGCAGTATTGTTGGTTTCTGTTACCTTGACCGTTGCGGTTGCGGGAAGACCTGTGATCCGGATCTTGTCGCCGTCTGCCAGATCGACCGAAATATTTGTGCCGATCTCGCCTTCTTCTGTGGTGTTCGCGGGCGTTTCGGGCTTGATAATATTGAACTTCTGACCTGCATTAGCAGATGCGGTTGTCTCGATCAGGAATTGGAACTTGTGGGTCTTGTCTGCCAGAGAACCGGTGATCTCCTTTTCCACTTCATAGTTGTAAGTATAATATTTATCGCCCATGTTGCCGTCGCCGTTGGTGGAAGGCGCTTCGCCGTTGTTGTCGCCGCTGTCATAACCGGTGGTTTTCTTCTGGGTGTCGGTTGCGGCTGTTGCCTCTTCTGTGCCGTCGATCGTTGTGCTTTCATTCGAACCGACATGGAACATCACATATGCAGAAACTGCAAGACCATCATCCGTATTCTTGAGGTAAACATCCAGATATCTGATTCTGGAATAGTTATCCGAATCTCTGGTGACACCCGCACTTTCGCGTGCATCATCCGAAAGCGCTTCTGTGATCTTATAGCGGTAAATGCCTGCACCTGCACCGGCTGTCTCGAATACTGCCAGATTCACGCTTGCAGTCAGATCATCGTGGATCACAGCCATACCGTTATCCAGCTCGACCGATTCAGATACGAAACGGGCGACTGCATCTGTCAGCGTCACACCCTCGTCAATACCCGATTTTGCGGCAACGGTCACGCCGTTTGCATCGGTGACAGTGTCAGAAGCGGATACGGTATAGGGTTCGATCTCGTAATTGTAAGTGATCGTGGGGCCGTAAACAGATTTTACATTTTCTGCATCATCATTGAAAACGGCGATCTCTTTGGTAAAGGTGAGTGTGTTCGGCGCTGTTTCGGTATCAGAAACCGTCAGAACACCGTTGGTCGCATCTGTCATAGATACAGCGTATGCCGGGAAGCCGGCTGTCAGCATGGTCGCAGTGACTGCGAACGAAGCGATCAGAGATACCAATGTTGTTTTTTTCATAATATTCATTCCTTTCAATTCATAATGATTTGGTTGACATTCTTTTCTTTACAGGAGTCGTTCGTCATGGCGGCTTATCACGGCTCCTTTTTCGTTTCTGCTTTTTTTTGGAGCACAGGGCTGGATCGTTATGCATCATATCGTTCCACCCCCTTTCTGCGGCGATTGATATATACAAAAGCCGTACAGAACATAAAGGAGAAGACTGCTGTCATCGCAGCAGCCGATGCAGGTGTCTGCGTGACACCGGTCGGTGCGATTTCCTTTTCCATGTTGATGATGTAGATATGCCATGTCTGCGTATCGGGATCGAACGATGTGCTGTATCGTTCCTGCGGGAGATCGGAAGTAATGGCTGTTCCGCCGTTTACTGTCGTATCATCCGTACCGACCACGGAGAAATGCATGGTCTCACTGATCTTCTCATATATCGGATCGCACCAGATCTGATCGACGGTGAAATCACCCAGATACATCGGCTCTTTTCTGTAGAAGATGCCGGTCGCGGTATCCGGATAGACATCCGTGCCGCCGGAAACCTGATAAGTCGCGTCTGCAAACGGCGCACCGTATTCATCGACGCTGTGCAGCACGACATTGATGCTTCTCAGCTCGTTGGTATAGGTGATCGTTTCGCCGCTTTCCGGGATGATGAACTCAAACACACGGGGATCTTCATGCAGGTCAGCGGAGCCGTTCTCCGAAAGAACGGAAACATTGTGATCCCACGCTGCAAGCTCTGTGATCCGGAGCTTTGCGTTGACAGGCAGGTCTTTGAGCGTATAGCTTTCACCGTTGATGAGCGCAATATCGGAATCATTGCCGGATAAGGTATACTCATAATCACTGTCTGTATCAAGCAGCTCTGCTTTGAATCGGAACAATTTGCCCGGTTCGGTATTTTCCGGATCAACAAGCAGTTTTGCAAGGGTGACATCTGCTGTTTTTCTGGTATTTGTGTAAAGAACCGTACCGCCGGCATTGGGGTCTGTCCAGTAAAACGACCTGCTGCCGTCGATATATGCGGGATAAGAATCCGGATCTTCCAGTGCAAGTATACTGACTCCGGTGTCGAAATTTGCATATCCCTGCTCTGTCACAGTCACCTTGTAATTCTCATTGGTGAGGTTGATGCCGTCGCTTGCTCTGCTTGGGAGCGCCTGCGTGATGATGACAGGATCGCCGATCGCCTGATCGTTGCGCCCGAAGCGCTGCACGACCAGTTTGATATGCGGCGAACGACCGGTCTCCACGTCATTCTCAATGCGGAGATATTCACCGTTTTTCAGCACGAATGCTTCTCTGCCGGTCACCGTTCCGCTGTAGTTAGTCATGTAATAGCGGTAGGTATAAGGCGCATAGAGGTCAACTGTGAATGCATATTCCATATCCGGTTTACCCGGCGGCGGTGCGTCTTTATAAACGCGGAAGATTCTTGCGCCGCTGTGGATTTTCCAGACCGCATAAAGTCTTCTGACGGCTGCATGTGACTCCGGGTCGATCGTTGTATACGGGGAATCAAACAGCTCGGAAAGCGGTGCGAATTGATAGGGGGAACTGTCTGTGACCGGATAATCCGGTTCGGAAGCGCCGGGCGTATCCGACCAGCCGGCGAAAATATAACCGGTGCTGGATCTTGTTTCATTGAGGATGAACGGATCATCCAGATCGGACTGCCGGAAGTCGATTTCATGGCTGCCGGTGTTTCTGCCTGTATCTGCCGGGTCATCCAGAATGAGCACATTTGTACTGTTTTCGGGTGTGAACTCGATGGTCAGACCATCGGGATCTTTGAGCAGCGTTTCCGAATAGCTGAACGGCTGACCGTTATCGGTTTTCAGCGGTGTCAGATGCGGTTCTGTTTCGCCGGGGAGATAACTCTTTGTCACAAGAAGTTTACCGACACCCAGTTGATTGACACCTTCGATCGTGACCGCTTTGTTTTCGCCGTAAGGGATCGCAAGGCGGAGCGTTTCGCCGGCAGGAACTGTGATCTGACTGAGATCATTCAGCTTGACTCTGTCATAAAGGCTTGTTGCCTGATTGACGATATAGAGCGTGTGGGTATCCTGTGCCGTGAGCGAGAATGTGATGTCCTTATCCGTCTTGTTCTCAAAATTGAGGTAGACGGTCGGCTCCCATACTGCGTAAAGTGTGGTATTGTCATTCCGCTGCACGGAGATCACACTGTCTGCGGTGTAATCTGCGATGAAATCGCCTTCATTGGGCACTTCATCAAATCCCAGCAGCATATAGCCGTCTTCGTGTGCGAAATAGTTTCCGCCTTCCGGCTTCCGGTCGCCGCCGGGATCATATGCACTTCCGGTCGCATACTGATAAAGATGCACCGCAGCATTCGATTGGAATGTTTCGAAGTGCAGTTGGTCATATTGTGTGACGGGGTCATCATGTTTCAGCTTGGAATAAATGGTGCCGATCGAATCGGATTCATACCATTCCGTCCAGTCCAGCACCAGATCATCGGTAAGCGGTTCATCGCTGTTCAGCGGGGTCAGATAGCCGCCGTTTGCATCCAGAATCAATACGGATGTATCCGGACGGCGATAAGAGCTTCCGACATGTTCATAAACCGCCTGAAAATGGATCGTGTTCAGTTTATCGGCATATTTTGCCTGAATATGGAACTTTTCACCCGGCTGATAATACACACCCGGTTCCAGCGGATAAAACTCCGGTGTGCCGTCTGCATCCCGCACACCGACAATCTGCCAGCCGCGGAAAATATAATCCTTTGTCGGCTGATTGTTCAGTGTGATGTTATCGGGCTGCCGGAGCACGGTCGTTTCCGCTTTATCAACGTAATTCTTGCGGCTGTCGCTCGGATCCTGCCATGCTTCCATGTCGCCGTTGATGATGTCGTTGTTCGCCGTGAAACTCAGCGGCGTATAAAC
>DMBA01000347.1 GCA_003446315.1 Ruminococcus sp.
GTGAATATCACGCAATTGCGGATGAACTGGGACTTTCCGCACTGGTGGAAGCCCATGATGCGCATGAGATCGAAACGGCAGCGGGCATCGGTGCAAAGATCATCGGCGTAAACAACCGCAATCTGAAAGATTTTTCGGTCAATGCGCATCACGCACTTGACCTGATCGACTGCTGTCCGGCGGGGACACTGTTTGTCGTGGAAAGCGGCATGAAAACACCGCAGGATATTCAGGCTGCAAAAGATGCAATGGCAGATGCCGTGCTCATCGGGGAAACGCTGATGCGTGCACCGGATAAAGCTGCGATGATGCGGTATCTGAAAGGGGAACCGGCATGACAAAGATCAAGATCTGCGGATTGATGCGGCTTGCGGATATCGAAGCAGTCTGCGCGGTCAGACCGGATTACGCCGGCAGCATCCTGACGGCAGGGTTCCGGCGGTCGGTCGCTCGTTCGCAGTACCTTGATATGAACCGGATGCTTGCAGATGCAGGCATCAAACGGGTCGGCGTATTTGTCAATGAGCCGCCGGAATCCGCGGCATCGTTTGCGGAAATGCTTGATCTCATTCAGCTTCACGGCGATGAGGATGCAGCATATATTGCAAAGCTGCGGACATTTACGGATGCTGAGATCATAAAAATGTACCGGCTGACTGCGCCGGAAGATGCAGAACAGGTCAACCGCAGTCCGGCTGATTATGTGCTGCTGGATTCCGGCACGGGAACGGGAAAAGCGTTTGACTGGTCGCTGCTTTCGGGCATCACGCGCCCGTATTTTCTGGCTGGCGGCTTAACGCCGGAGAATGTCGGGGATGCCGTCGCACGCCTGCATCCGTATGCTGTGGATGTCAGCAGCGGCGTGGAGACAAACGGTCAGAAAGATCCGCAAAAAATACGCAGATTTACAGAAGCAGTCAGACAGACGAGGTGAATAACATGGACAGCACACAGGAAATCGTAATTTCATCGGGGCAGATATTTCTGTTTTTTCTGCGCGGATTGATTTGCCTGATCCTGCCGTTTGCGGGATATGCATGCCTGCGGAAAAAATACGGTGTCGGCATGTTCCCGATGCTGGTCGGTCTGATGACGGTCATGCTGATTGTTCTGCCGCGTGCAGTGATGCGCAAAGCACTGCTGCCGGGTGCGGATACGCTTACAGGAAAATGGCTGACAGTCTGGTTTATCGGGGCATGCTTTGAGGAGCTGGGACGCTATGTTGCGATGAAACATGCGATGCCGAATCGGGACACGCTGCCGGATGCGCTTTGTTACGGTCTGGGGCACGGCGGCGCGGAGACGCTCATCACGGCGCGGATGCAGTTTGATTTGTTTTATGAGGCATCGAACCGCACCGGTGAACGACTGGAAGCATTATCGCAGCAGGGATTTCTGACGGCGATGGAAGTGATCTGCGGACAGGCGGTGAATCTTGCATTTCACATGGCAATGTCGGTGCTGATTGCGCGGGCGGTGCATTATCCGGACTGCAAAAAACTGATCCCCATTGCGATTTTCATTCATGTGCTGGTAGATTTCACGATTTTTTGTTTTGATCCGATTGCAGATGTCATGCTGACGGCAGTGATCTGCATATTTGTTTATCTGCACGGAAAACGCTATCCGGACGGTCTGATCTGACTGCCTTGAAAGATGTATCGCTGCGCGATGATTGATAATGAGGGCGCTGCCCTCAAACTCCCGCTGGGGACGTATCCCCAGACCCCATTTTGGTATAAAATCTATAAACATAAAGTCCGAAACAATCAGGAGGTAAAAACATGACAAATCAGGCAGGACGCTTCGGCATACACGGCGGACAGTATATCCCCGAAACTTTGATGAATGCCGTCATCGAGCTCGAACAGGCTTACAACCACTATAAAAACGATCCGCAGTTCAATGCGGAGCTGGAAACGCTGTTCAATGAATACGCAAACCGCCCGTCCCGGCTTTATTATGCGGAAAAGCTGACAAAAGCACTCGGCGGCGCAAAAATCTATCTCAAGCGCGAAGACCTCAACCATACCGGCGCACACAAGATCAACAATGTGCTCGGACAGGCATTGCTTGCAAAGAAAATGGGCAAAACCCGCCTGATCGCAGAGACCGGAGCCGGTCAGCACGGTGTTGCTACTGCAACCGCAGCAGCATTGATGGGCATGGAATGCGTCGTATTCATGGGCGAGGAAGATACCAAACGGCAGGCGCTGAATGTCTACCGCATGCGGCTGCTCGGTGCAGAGGTCATTCCGGTCACATCCGGTACGGCAACGCTCAAAGATGCCGTTTCCGAAGCAATGCGCGAATGGACAAACCGCATCGACGATACGCATTATTGTCTCGGCTCTGTCATGGGCCCGCATCCGTTCCCGACGATCGTGCGTGATTTTCAGGCAGTCATCTCCAAAGAGATCAAGGCGCAGATGCTGGAAAAAGAGGGCAGACTGCCCGATGTCGTCATGGCTTGTGTCGGCGGCGGCTCCAATGCGATCGGTACGTTCTATCACTTCATTGAGGATAAAGATGTGCGCCTGATCGGCTGTGAAGCAGCAGGCAGAGGCATCGACACCTTTGAAACGGCTGCGACCATCAATACCGGCAAGCTGGGCATTTTCCACGGCATGAAGTCTTATTTCTGTCAGGATGAATACGGTCAGATCGCACCGGTTTATTCGATCTCGGCAGGTCTGGATTATCCGGGCATCGGGCCGGAGCATGCACATCTGCACGACATCGGCAGAGCAGAATATGTTGCAGTGACTGATGATGAAGCGGTCAATGCATTTGAATACTTGTCCCGTACAGAGGGCATTATTCCGGCAATTGAATCGGCACATGCAGTTGCACATGCGCTGAAAATTGCACCGACAATGGACAAAGACAAGATTATCGTCATCACGATTTCCGGCAGAGGCGATAAGGACTGTGCAGCAATTGCACGATACAGAGGGGAGAACATTTATGAGTAAGATTCAGGAAGCATTCAAGAACGGCAAGGCATTCATCCCGTTTATCACAACCGGTGATCCCGATCTGGAAACAACCGGCAAAATCGTGCGGGCAATGGCAGAAGCAGGCGCAGATCTGATCGAACTGGGCATTCCGTTTTCCGATCCGACCGCAGAAGGCCCGACCATTCAGGCCGCAAATATTCGTGCTTTGTCCGGCGGCGTGACAACAGATAAGATCTTTGATTTTGTGCGGGAACTGCGCAAAGATGTGACGGTTCCGCTGGTATTCATGACCTATGCAAATGTGGTTTTTTCCTATGGAATCGAGCGTTTTGCGGCAGCATGTGAGGAGATCGGCATTGACGGTCTGATCCTGCCGGATGTACCGCATGAGGAGAAGGAAGAATTCGCACCGGCGTTCCGGCAGCGCGGCATTGATTTCATTTCACTGGTCGCACCGACATCCGAAAACCGCATTGCAGAGATCGCAAAGGATGCAGAGGGCTTTGTGTATGTAGTATCAAGCCTTGGCGTGACAGGTGAACGCACACAGATTCAGACGGATGTCAGCAAAATGGTTGCGAAAATCCGCGAAGTATCGGATATTCCGTGTGCAGTCGGCTTCGGCATTTCGACACCGGAGCAGGCAGCGGCACTCTGTGCAGACGGTGTTATTGTCGGTTCTGCGATCGTCAAGCGCATCGGGCAGTATGGCAAAGAAGCAGCGCCGAAAGTCGCTGAATATGTCCGGGAAATGAAGCAGGCGCTTTGATCTGCGGGAGATAACCGCCGCGCCGGCTGACGAAAAATATGCAAATATCCATCAAAAACATATTCAATTTCACGATTTAACGCTTTTGTGCGTTAAAGGGTTGACAAACCCCGTGAAAAGTTGTATAATGATAACAGAAAGACGGCAAGGCGATTCCGCAGCATCTGCTCACGGAATCAGACAAATCATTGAAAAGAAAAGGAGTATCCCAGTTATGATGAATCTCGATTTCGAGCGAAAACTGACAATCCCGAAAGAGACAAAAGAGATGTATCCGGTCACACCGGAGATGACAAAGATCGTTGCAGAACGCGCAAAAGCGATTGAAGATATTTTCACCGGCAAGGATGACCGTCTGATTCTGATTATCGGCCCGTGTTCTGCGGATAATCCGGATGCAGTTCTGGATTATATCACACGGCTGCGGAAGGTGCAGGAACAGGTCAGGGATGAGATCTTTATCATTCCGCGCATTTATACAAACAAGCCGCGCACCACAGGAGCCGGATACAAAGGATTGCTGCATCAGCCGGATCCGCACGCAAAACCGGATATGTTCAAGGGCATTATTGCGACCCGTGAACTGCATATGCGTGCACTGAAAGAAACCGGTTTTTCCTGTGCAGACGAGATGCTGTATCCGGATAATCACCGTTATCTGGATGATCTGCTTGCATATGTTGCTGTCGGTGCACGTTCCGTGGAGAATCAGGAGCACAGACTGGTTGCAAGCGGTCTGCCGATTCCGGTCGGCATGAAAAATCCGACTTCCGGCGACCT